>CAJWGK010000001.1 GCA_913030895.1 uncultured Flavobacteriaceae bacterium
AACCAGGGACACAAGGATTTTCAGTCCTTTGCTCTACCAACTGAGCTAAGGTACCCCATAAAAGGTGTGCAAATATAAAATCCTTTTTATTCCCCAAAAAAGATTTTCTCTAAAAACTTTGATTAAATTTATCTTTCAAATCCACGCTAAATTGAAGCTAGCAATAGATTTAGGCAATACCCTTACTAAATTTTTCCTTTTTAAAGGGGAGAAAATCCTGCTCCAAGAAAAAGTCAATTCCTCTTTTTTTTCGGAAAAATTATCCAAAATAATAGATGCTTACCCTGAGATTAAGTCAATTATTTATAGTGACGTAAGTGGTAAAACTGGCAAAAATTTTGATCAATACGCAACTACTATAAGAATCATCCCTGTAAATTCAGAGATGCGTCTCCCGTTTGTAAATGCTTACGAAAGTCAAATTTCACTTGGTGCCGACAGAATTGTTTTGGTAGCAGCAGCATGTAAAAGATATCCTACATCTAATGTTTTAGTCATAGACATGGGAACTTGTATTACCTTCGATTTTATAGACAGAAATAACACCTATCTGGGGGGGGCGATTTCTCCAGGTTTCGAAATGCGTTTTAAGGCGCTCAATCATTATACTGCCAATCTACCAATTTTAAAGCACCAAACTCCTAAAAACCCTGAGGGTAAGAGTACACATGATGCTATTCAAGCCGGTGTTCATTTCGCGATTTTGGATGAATTATCAGCCAGAATAGATTATTATCAAAAAAAATACCATGATTTAACTGTAATTTTAACAGGAGGAGACGCGAATAAGTTGCCTAAAACATTAAAAAATAGCATATTTGCCCATTCAAATTTTACATCAGAAGGAATGCTCCATCTGTTGAAGTTGAATATTGATTCATGATCAGATCCTTTTTAAAAATCTCAATACTACTTTTTACTGGGCTTTTGTATGCTCAATCCGGATCAGTTTCTCCATATTCTCACACTGGATTGGGAGAGATAAATTTTCGTGGAACTCAGGTAAATCGCTTTATGGGCGGGTTAGAAATTTATAATGACACTATCCACGCAAATTTGAGCAATCCTTCATCCTATGGAAAATTGAAGTTAACCACTTACTCTTTGGGTTTAAATTATAAAAATAATAATCTAACGGATACCAATGACTCAAAAAGTATTGTTTCAGCTGGATTAGACTACATAGGTATTGCCATTCCTGCAAAAAAATTTGGTTTTGGTTTTGGGATTATCCCCTATACTTCTGTAGGTTATAAGCTCAGTATTATAGATGAGTCCGCCATCACAAACACGTTGAATCGATTTCAGGGAGAAGGCGGGGTCAATAAAGTCTTTTTTTCTGTTGGATTTAAAGCATTAAAATATTTCACCTTCGGTGCTACAATTAATTATGATTTTGGCAAATTGACATATGAAACCTCAAGGTTTATTGAAAATATATTTTTGGGAACTGTGTTGAAAAATGAGTCGAGTGTTTCAGGCTTAGATTTTAAGTTAGCTACTAATTTTGAAATGCCACTTAATGATAAGCTGGCTGTACATGCCATGTTTTCGTATGTGCCTGAGGCCTCATTAAATTCTACCAATAAACGTCAATTGTTAACCGTCGCATTATCAGATGTCACTCGTGTGGGAGAAATTATTGATATAGATTTGTCCGCTTCTGGTAATGATTTTACCAAAATTCAATTGCCTTCTAGCGTTGGAATTGGTTTCGGTGTGGGCAGAGATCGAAAGTGGTTTGCTGGTAGTCAATACATTATGACAAGTACTTCGAATTTCAGAAATAGCTTTACAACACTACCCAATGTCTCTTATCAGGATGGTTCTCAATTCTCTATCGGGGGCTTTTTTATTCCTGATTACTCCTCCATCACAAGTTATTGGAAAAGAGCCGTATTTCGAATGGGTTTACGTCATGAAGTAACTGGGATTTTAGTAAATAATTTTGGAATAAACGAAACTGGCATTAATTTTGGACTTGGTTTACCATTACCTGGTTATTCAAATATTAATGTAGGATTAGAATATGGGACGAGAGGATCAGAAAATTCAGATATGTTGAAGGAGAAGTTTTGGGCAATTAGAGTTGGATTTTCTCTAAATGATCTTTGGTTTGTTAAAAGAAAGTATAATTAAACTAAGTAAAATGAAATCATTAAAAATATTATTAACCCTAATGGCATTAGTATCATTTGGTGCTGTGAAATCACAAAATAGTGAAGAATGCCTGCAAAACTTGTCAATTTTTGCTGAGTACGCTAAGGTTAAAAATTATACAGAAGCGTATGAGCCTTGGAACAAGGTTCGGCAAGAATGTCCAACCTTGAATGTAGCGATTTATTCTTATGGAGAAAGAATTTTGAAAGATCGTATTCAAAATGCAAGTCCTGATCAAGTGGAGGCTGTTAAAGCTGATTTGATAAAACTTTTCGATGAGTGGTTATTGAACTTTCCTACCAAAAGAAACGTAAAAGTAGTCGGTGATATCCTAAGTAGTAAAGCACAAGCAATGTTGGATTATAAAATTGCTAATAAAATGGAGGCTTATAAAACGTTTGACCAAGCCTTTACCAGTGATGCGGCAAGTTTCACCAACCCAAAAGAACTTTATAACTATTTCAAGACCTTCTATGACCTATATAGAGCGGGAGACCAAGGCGTAACCATGGAACAGTTATTTACCAAGTATGAGGAAGTTTCAGAAAAGTTTGAAGTTGAAGCGACAAACTTGGCAAAAAAATTAGACTTAATCATCAAGAAACAAGAGGCTGGAGAGCCATTGAATAGTCGCGAGGTTAGAAGCAAAAGAATTTATGGCATTAACAGTAATGCCATTGGAACTTTTCTTCGAAACTTAGATGCCATTATTTCTAAAGAAGCCACTTGTGTCAATTTAGTACCATTATATCAAAGAAACTTTGAGGAAAACAAAACTGACCCAGTTTGGCTTAAAAGAGCAGCTTCGCGAATGGACAGCAAAGAATGTTCAGATGACCCATTCTTTGTAACACTGGTAGAGTCGCTTCACAACTTAGACCCATCTGCTGATTCGGCCTATTATTTGGGGCTTTTAAAGGATAAATCTGGAGATAGTGATGCTGCTTTAAATTATTATGAAGAATCAATAGCATTGGAAACAGATCCATACAGAAAAGCTAAAATCCTCTACAAAATTGCAATTAAATTCAAAAATGCAGGGCGAAAATCCTCAGCCAGAGCTTATGCTCAAAAAGCCCTAAAATTCCAACCTTCAATGGGTCGGGCTTATTTGATGATTTCAAACCTTTACGCGAGTAGTGCTAACAGCTGTGGTGAAACTCAATTTAACAAAAGAGCAGTGTACTGGCTAGCAGCGCAAATGGCAAAAAAAGCTGGAGAAGTTGACGCTTCGATAAAAAAATTGGCTTTAAAAACTGCAAATAGTTATGTAGGACGAGCCCCCTCTAAAACAGATATTTTTACCCAAGGGAATCAGGGTGCTACAATCAAATTTGATTGTTGGATGAACACAAGCGTTAAGGTACCCGATCTGTAAATGTATAATCTACTAATTGTAGCTATTAAAAGTAGTATGATTGTTTTGATGATCACACTACTTTTTTCTTGTGAAGACAACACTTCTACCTTAAAGCAAATCAATAGCTTTAATGACAGTCCTGTTGGAATAGCATACAATATTAGAATGACCTATACAGATTCTGCTGTTGTTAAAGCCGTACTTACAGCTCCGGTAAACCTTGATTACAGTCACTTGAGTTTCCAATACTCAGAGTTCCCTGATGGATTGAAGGTCATTTTTTACGATCAGGAAAATAAAGAAAATACCGTATTGGCTGATTATGGAATCCTGTACAATCAAACCAAAATAGTCGATCTGCAGGGCAACGTCATTTTACTATCTCATGACGGTTCACGTCTAGAAACAGATCAAATGTATTGGGATGCTGCAAAAGAATGGTTGTTTACAGAGCAACCTTTTACTTTTGAAAATTCCGATTACAATTTGGCTGCTAACAGATTGGATACCAATAAAGAATTTAGTAAATTTCAGACAGGAAAACTATCCGGTACAATAGCCGTTGAAGAACAACAAGACTCCTTGAGTGTAAATGAAAAGTTATAAGATCTCCGAAATTCTTTATTGGGTAATCGCTGTAATTGCAAGCTATGAAAGCTTTTCCCAATGGGAAAACAACCGCCAAAAAGCCTATATTTTTATTGGATTTGCTTTACTATCCATATTTATGGCATTGTTCAGAAGGCACTACCGAAAAAAATTTAAAAACAGGCAAAAACCTGAATGATAATTAGCGATCTTATCATTATTATTTGTTTGATCCTATCAGCTTTTTTTTCTGGGATGGAAATTGCTTTTGTGTCCTCCAATAAGATTTATCTTGAAATTGAAAAGCAACAGTCTGGAATTAATGCTAAAGTTCTAAATTTTATAACCAAAAACCCCTCGCGCTTTATTGCAACTATGCTCGTTGGGAATAATATTTCATTGGTCATATATGGGATTTTTATGGGAGATCGTATTTTACAATTAGTTTTTCCCGAAACGCTACTGGATGGATCGATTACCATTAAAATTGTTTTCATTCAGACCGTGATTTCAACTGTAATTATTTTACTGACCGCTGAGTTTCTTCCCAAGGTATTTTTTCAACAATTTTCTAATATTTTCATGAAAGTATTTGCCTTTCCCACAGCGATTTTTTATTCCCTATTTGCTCCTGTGACCGCAACAATTATGAAGGTTTCTGACTTTATCCTGATGAAGTTTTTTAAAACAGAGGGAGACCAAGTTCAGCTTTCATTTTCAAAAATAGAATTGGGGAATTACATAGAGGAACAATTGGAATCGACTAAGGACAAAGATAATGTGGATAGTGAAATTCAAATTTTTCAAAACGCTTTGGAATTTTCGGAGGTTAAAGTCAGAGAGGCGATGGTTCCCAGGACGGAAATTGTCGCTACCGAAAACACCGCCTCAATGGAGGAAATCAGAAAACTATTCACTTCAAGTGGCTTGTCCAAAATTCCTGTTTACAATGAATCCATTGACGATATTCAGGGATATGTTCATGCTTTTGAGATGTTCAAAAAACCCGATAATCTAAAAAAAATTCTTCTTCCTGTTGCCTTTGTTCCTGAGACAATGAAAATCAGTGAAGTATTAAAATTACTCACCAAACAAAGGAAAAGTATTGCTGTTGTATTGGATGAGTACGGTGGCACCTCAGGAATCATAACCGTTGAGGATATCATTGAAGAGCTTTTTGGGGAAATCGAAGACGAACACGATAACATAGAACACTACGAAAAACAACTGGAGTCAGGCTTATTTGAGTTTTCTGCCAGATTGGAGGTTGACTATATCAATCAAAATTATGATATCTCACTTCCTGAAAATGAGTTTTATGAAACCCTTGGTGGACTAATCGTCTATCTTAAAGAAGAAATCCCACCAAAAGGAACTATAATTAAGGTGGAAAATTGTGAATTAGAAATCAAAGAAGTTTCTTCAACCAAAATCGAAAGAATTTACCTCAAGATTACAGAAGAAAATTAAGTCGATTGACTCGTGAAATTTTCAGATAAACCTTAATCTAAACCCTTAAATAACAAAGCAATTCTTTTTTGAAATCAAAAAGGAAATTGTATTTTCGCATCCGACTCAAATTAAAGATATGGCAGTTTTAGGTCAAATTAGACAGCGTTCAATTTTTCTAATCTTGGTAATAGGAATGGCACTTTTTGCATTTGTTATTTCTGGGGTTTTTGATGGAAATAACTCAAGTGCCCCTACTGATCCTATTGCAGTGGTAAATGAAGAGGAAGTTGAGTTGGACTTATTTAGGCAGATGGTAGAACAAGCTGAAAGAAGCTATAATTTTTCTACTATGCAAGCAGTCAATACCGTTTGGGATGAAATGTTAAGACTGACCATTTTCAAGCAAGAATTTGACCGACTGGGTATAGATGCAGGTAAAGAGCAAATTGAAATGATTCTTTCACAAGATCAAAAGATTGTTCAAGACCCTAGATTTCAAAATGAGTCTGGGTTTTTTGACTTTGGAATTTTCACAGACTTTGTTAACCAATTGCGATTGGACAATCCACAGGCCTACCAAAATTGGAGATCACAGGAGGAAAGTATTGTGTCTATTGCGAAAGAAAACATCTACTATGATCTCATCAAGTCTAGTACCGGATTTACTGAGTTGGAAGGTAAAAATGCCTATCACTTGGAAAATGATAAGGTCAATATAAAATTTGTTAGAATACCCTACAATGAAGTGCCAGATAGTCTATTTAAAATAACAGATAGTGATATTAAGGAATATGTCAACGACAACAGAGCACTTTTTGAAACTGAGGCTTCTAGAAGTGTAAACTATGTTGTTTTTCCTGAAGTTGCTACCGAGGAAGACAAAAACCAGATTCGTGCCAACTTAGAAAATTTAAAGGAGGAAAGCGTCGCTTACAATGATATATCAAAACTTACTGATACCATCGAAGGACTCAAGACTACTCAAAATATAACCGACTTTATCGAACAATATTCTGAAGTTCCCTTTGACTCTATCTATCGCTCAAAAGGCGCTCTAGCAAGTGAATATGCAGAAATTCTTTTTGAATTAAAGAAGGGTGATGTTTTTGGTCCTTATCAAGATGGCGATCAATTTAAAATTTCTAAGTTTATTGATAGAAAAAATGGTGGTTCAATAAGAGCTAGTCATATTTTGATCCCCTTTCAAGGAGCTACCCGTGCCAATCCAGAAACAACGAGAACGAAAGAGGAAGCAAAAAAACTTGCCAACGACTATTACCGTCAAGCTAGAAGAAAGCCTGATGATTTTGCTGAATTAGCTACTAAATTTTCGGAAGGTCCTTCGAAAAGTATGGGAGGTGATTTAGGTTTTTTTCAAGAAGGTACCATGACAGAAAAATTCTTTGCTTTTTGTAATAAGTCAAAAGTTGGTAGAATTGGATTAGTAGAGACCGAATTTGGATTCCACATTATCAAGGTAACCGATAAAGAAGATGTTGTATTAATTGCTGACGTCGTTAAGCAAATTGTTCCTTCAGAAGAAACTTCTAATGATGTATTTCAGAAAACCACTCAATTTGAAATGGAAAGCATCAATACAAAAGATTTCGATGCTGTAGTTCAAAAATACGAGTATGAAAATAAGGTTGTCAATCAAGTAAATATTTTGGACGAAAACTTACCCTCAATGCCCCGCCAGAGGAACCTAGTTCAGTGGTTATTTAACCAGGATACCCGCGTAGGCGACGTCAAGAGATTTAGTCTCACCAATGGTGGATACGTAGTAGCTCAGTTAACTGGAATCACATCTGATGGATCAATTAATATAGATGCAATCAAAAATGAAGTGACCCAAGAAATACTCACGAAAAGTAAAGCAGCATTTTTATTAAAACTACATAATTCCCACCAATCTTTGGATAGCTTGTCCGTTGCTTTGGATAAAGAAATAGAAACTGCAACTGCAGTAACCCAAAAAAATAATGTTCTTCCAGGCGCAGGCTCTGAGTCTTACGTTATTGGGGTTGCCTTTGCAATCGAATTAAACCAACCGTCTGCCCTAATTGAGGGTAACAATGGTGTTTATATGATTGAAGTTACCTCCAAAGAAATTGCTGAAGAGCTTGAAAGCTATCAAGCTTATGCCAATGCACTTCAGACTGAAGAAAACTTGAGAATCAGTACTGTCATTTACGACGCCTTAAAATCGACTTCCGAAATAGAGGACAACCGACCAGTTTACTACTAAACATCATAAAATCAGTTCATCGTAGCCAAAAACGGTAGGGAAACCCTTGGCTGAGAAGTATTCTGGAGTGTTTGAATCACCTGTCGCTAGAATAAAATCACCGCCCCAAGCACCAAGACTTTTGATCTCACCGCTGAAATCTTTGAATTGCTTTTCCTTTATGGGTTGAATAGACATTAACTGACCAACAAAACTTTCATGTTCCTTTAAAACCCGATCAAAATTCTTAAGACTTTTTGCTCCAGCCATTTGACTTGACAATTCGTTGATTTTAACAATATCCTTTTTTTTAATTTCCTTTTGCATGAATTCCTCAACAGCTTCTCGACTGTTTTTCTTTTGATTGAGGTAAACAAAGTAAAGCGCGCTTTTAAACGTAGGATTAAAATCACAAGACTCGACTTTTGGGGTATTTATTCCACGTGTGTAAAACAAGGGTTTTCCAGCACTTGCACAGGCGATATCATAACCACTTCCTCTAAAGGTCTCATCAAGTAAAATATAGGGGTTAACACCTGCCCATTTGGAAAGGTTTGCTATTAGAGTCGAAGAGGTTCCCAGACCCCATTCTCTGTTAAATTCCAAGCGAGTTATAACCTCACCGCCTGATACTTTTATGAATTCCTTGTTTTGTTTTCTAATGGCAATAAGGATACTATTAAGTCTTTTGGCGATTTCTAAATTATTCGTTTTGATTAGGCTAAAATCTATTATGGAAAACTCGGCATTAAACCATGAGCGTCCAGTCTTATCTAAACTATTCCACTTTAGTATGGTACCGCTGTCCTCTTCAAAGCTCAACGATTGCCCAAGTTTACAGGGCACCGCCAGAGCGCGCGCTCCTTTCAGTACCATGTATTCAGCAGAAAGTAATAACTTACCATGGCTGTAAAATGAGTTCATCTCAATTATGGATTTGATTTTAAAAAATCACTAACCGCACTAAAGCTAACCGTATTGTTTTTAAAAAAAGCTACTGCTTTTTCCTTTTGAGCATCAGTGGCATTTTGTTGATTAAGGATATTTAACAGATGCATTTTCATGTGGCCTTTTTGAATCCCTGAGGTAACCAGTGAACGAACAGCAGCAAAATTTTGTGCTAATCCGGCTACCACAATTATTTCCATAAGAGACCTAGAATTTGGGTTTCCAAGTAGCTCCATAGACCATTTTACCATTGGATGAAGTTGTGTCAGTCCGCCAACTGTTCCAATTGCTAAGGGCAATTTTATTTCAAAAATAAATTCATCACCTTCAATATAGGCATTACTTAAACTGGAGTAGCTTCCATCTTTTGAAGCATAAGCATGAACCGCTGCCGCGATGGCTCTAAAATCATTTCCTGTGGCAATAACTACCGCATCCACACCATTCATAATTCCTTTATTGTGGGTAACCGCCCGGAATGGTTCATTTTTAGCAATGTTTACAGCTCTCACAAACTTTTCGGCAAATTCCCGAGAACTCAACCCCTCCTGTTCCTCTAACTGCCGAATTGGACAACGCACCGACGCTTGCGCCAAACAGTCTGGCACATAGTTAGAAAGAATACTCATTATCACCTCAATTTTATTTTCTTCCTCAGTAAAACCATCATACGCTTCGGCAGTAGCCTCTAGGGTTTTGGCGATTTGCTCTAAACATGAATTGATAAAATTAGCACCCATCGAATCCACCGTTTCAAAAGTTAGATGAAGTTGGTAATAGTCTTCTAATAAGTCCGTTTTATCCCTTAATGATATTCCTGTAATTCCTCCACCACGATTCCGCATATTTTGCGTAATTGATGATGTGCTTTCTAATAAACTTTGTTTTTTCGCCTTAAAGAACAAATTGAGTTTTTCAGTTTTTCCTTTAAATAAAAAGTGTACTTGTCCAATTTTTTCGGTTCCAAGAATACGTGTTTTAAACCCGCCTCTAGAAGCCCAATATTTTGCTGATTTGCAAGCTGCAGCGACCACAGAGCTTTCTTCAATTGCCATGGGAATGGTATATGTTTCCCCATTAATTAAAAAGTTTGGTGCGACACCCAAAGGCATGTAAAAATTCGTCAATGAATTTTCAATGAATTCATCGTGAATTTTTTGGATTTCCGGATGGGAATGATTGTAGTCGTTAATTAATGTTTGTGCTTTTTCGGGATTATCGAAATGCAATCGGGTAATCCATTCAATTTTTTCGGCCTTGGAAAGTTTAGAAAAGCCTTCTATTTTTTTTGACATTTAGAAACACTTCTGTACCCTGTAAAGATACATCATTTCAAACTTTAACTTTTCCTTGGGGGAATACATAAAATCCAAAAAAGGCAATGCTACTAAAATGAGTAACTTTATATTTGAAATTTTGGAAAATATATGGCAATAGCAAATTCTATTTCAGCGACTGAAAAAACAATATTTGGTCACCCCGCCGGTTTATTCGTTTTATTTTTTACTGAACTATGGGAGCGTTTTTCTTACTACGGAATGCGTGCTTTGTTTACCATTTTTTTAGTAGCAGAAACCACTAGTCAAAATCCAGGCTTCGGTTGGACCAACGAGGATGCACTCTGGCTTTATGGTTGGTATACCATGTTGGTTTATCTCGCTTGTATACCTGGAGGTTGGATCGCTGATAATTTATTGGGTCAAAAAAAGACCGTAATGCTAGGAGGACTCCTGCTTTGTTTGGGACATGGAATTTTAGCCCTTGACGGTGAGATTAGTTTTTATGTCGGTTGTGCTTTTATTATACTAGGTGTTGGTGGATTGAAACCTAATATTTCCTCTATGGTTGGAGGGTTGTATCCAAAAGGTGATAGAAGAAGAGATTTGGGATTTTATATCTTTTACATGGGTATCAATCTTGGTGCTTTTTTTGCCCCACTATTGTGTGGGTGGATTGGAGAAACCTATAACTGGCACTATGGCTTTGGATTGGCTGCAGTCGGGATGATAATTGGTCAACTCACTTATTATTTTGGTCAACCTTATCTGAAGAAAGTCGGAGAGCTTAAACAGCAAAACGCTCAACAAAAAAAAGAATTGAGAGCACAAAAACTCACCCCAATTGAAAAAGATAGGGTCAAGGTGCTACTGATTAGTTTTCTAATGATTATAGTTTTTTGGGGTGCTTTTGAGCAGGCCGGAGGACTAATGAATTTGTATGCCAAACAGAAAACCGATCGGATGTTTATGGGGTGGGAAATACCTGCCTCTTGGTTTCAAGCTCTGAATGCTTTTTTTATTGTTACCCTTGCGGTAATCGTAGGAGGGATATGGATGAAAATAAAAATTAAAGGAAAGGGAGCCTCTTCTGTTTTTAAAATTGCAGTAGGTATCCTTATAATGGGCTGGGGGTTTATGTTTATGCGTTTTGCTGCCTCAGAGTATGAGTTATTAGGTTATTCATCGATGCACTGGTTATTTCTAGCCTATCTTTTTCATACCATTGGGGAATTATGTGCTTCGCCAGTTTCACTATCATTTATAACTAAATTAGCACCAGAAAAGTATGCTGCACTGATGATGGGGTTGTATTTTGCTGCTTCAGGAATGGGAAATATGTTAGCTGCTAGAATTGGAGTTAATGCAGAGGCTATTGGGGAGAAAGCAACTTTTACGGGGATTTTTATTTTCTGTACGGTTTTTGCACTGCTCATTATCGCTGTACTAAAGCCTATAAATCGACTAATGCATAACGCTGAAGAGACAAGCAATTAATTAAAAGATCATGAGATTATTCCTGTTTATTTTTATTATTGGTAGTAGTCTGATCAATGCTCAGACCATAGCGTGGATTTCATTCGAAGAGGCTATCAAAGCGCAAAAAGAAAACCCCAAGAAAATCCTTATGGATGTCTATACCGATTGGTGTGGTCCATGTAAACTCATGGATAAAAAAACCTTTCAAAACCCTTATGTTGCCGCTTATGTCAGTGAGCACTACTATGCGGTAAAGTTTAATGCTGAGGGAGAGGAAACCATCAATTATTATGATAATTCATTTACCAATCCCAATTATGACCCCGCGAAAAAAGGAAGAAATGCTACGCACCAGTTTACCCAGTTTCTAGGGGTAAAAGGATACCCTACAATTGTATTTATGAGTGAGTCAGGAGATTTTATTACTCCGGTAGTCGGTTATCAAAACCCCCAACAATTAGAGCTCTATCTTAAAATGATCAAACAAGGCGATTACATGGTTTTTTCTAAGCCAGATGATTTTGAAAAGTACCGTAAAAATTTTGTTCCCAAGTTTAAAAACTGATCTTATAAGCCCCCTTTTTCCTGAGGTTTAAAAAAGGAATACCCATCTTTTTGCAACTTTTTTCCCAACGCTCTATATTCCAAGGCTTATTGCTGCCATCCGCGATTACTTTTTTGGGGAGGTGATAAACCAAAACCCTATCCAAATTCACTTCGGTATCATCAGTCAATAATAATTGGGTGGGAGAGAAATTGGGGATTTTGTAAAGTCCGTTTTTATCTAAGACGAGTAAGCGTTCTTTTTTTGATATGTAAGTGTTGTAAAATGATTCAAAATTCAATTTTTCTATAGGATATTTATTTCTAAAATCTGATATTAATTTTTCTTATTCATCTATTTTTTTGGGACTGTAGATCGATAATGATTTTTGAAAATGATTTGCAATAATTGTTTGATTATTTCGGTAAAATATCCAAAGATGATCGGTTTTCGTCAAATCAATTTGTTGGCTGTAATTCAAAGCCTGTAGGAAAAGTACTACAATGAATGAAGCAAAAATGTATTGTGCTTTTTTGGTTATCACTGTATTAAAAATACAGATCATTAAACCGTATAAAGCTAAGAGCGTCAAGGTGGAAAAACCAATATGTTTAAAAAGAAACTGCTCTTGTGCTGCAATCCAAAAAATCACTTGGTTCATCCACTCCACAATCATGTCATAAAAGGCTAAGATTGGATGAATAGTTAAACTGGATAAAGTTAAAAGTAACACCCCCACACTTCCAATTAAGAAGAAGCTGAACAATGGAATGATCAACCAATTGCTGAGCAGAAACAATCCCGGAAAATGATGAAAGTAATAGATGCTTAAAGGCGCTACTGCTATTTGGGCACCTAAACACACAGTCGTTATTTCCCAAAACCGTCTTATGATTAAAACTTTTGGATTCCATATTGACTGAATTAGAGGGTGGATTTTGATTATGCCTATTAAGGCGAGATAACTCATTTGAAAACCAACTTGATGAAGGTAGGGCGGGTGGAGTACCAGCAAAATAAAAAAACTAACGACCAAAAGGTGGAAGGTGTTGTGTATTCTTTTGGCGTATATGGCAATAGCAAATGCAGTAAACATTGTCACAGCTCTTACCACGGAGGCACTTGCTCCTGTAAAAAAAGCAAATGACCATAACAGCAGAATTATTGTTGAGATGTAAATCAATTGCCCTCTCGGAAGTCGTCTTATTGGTTGAAGTAGAAAACCCAAAAATAGCATTATAATCCCGATGTGTAAACCCGATATTGCCAGCAGATGAATTACACCAGCATTCGCATAAGCCTCTACGAGATTTTGTTCTAGCGTGGCTCTTTTACCAAGTAAAAGGGCTTTAATTGTGTTTTTAGATGCTGTACTTAATTCAGATTGATCTAGGACTTTTTCCACCTTATCATTGAGTCTTTTTAATCTGTTTAACCAGCTTTTTGAGTCAACCTCTAGTGTTTTAAAATCTCCATTTGAAAGTTTGAGTTCGTCATATATCTTAATTTTTTTTAGATAATTTTTGTAGTCAAAACCCCCCGGATTCGTCCTTTGACTTATTTCTTGAGGCTGCTTTAAAGTCAGTATTATTTTATCCAAATCAGGGGGGACCAGCATTGAATCTTTGGTGAAAGCGATCAAAATATTTCCCGATGTTTGATGGTCATGAACCTTTAATACTTTGCCGTAATATCTATATTGAAAATCGTTGGGTTTTAACTTTCTGGTCAGTTTGATTTTTAGTAATGATGTATTGCTATCAGCTATAAAATTTCTGTAGTGATTGTCACTTATCGTATAAAATTGTTGGTGGTGTAAAAAACCAAGGGGAATGAATACTAGAAAAATGATGGTGCGAAAATTCCTTTTTAGTAGGCTGACCGCGGTAATCATTATCAATGTAAAAAATATAAACTTTGGCTGTGGGATTTTGACCCAAATGGACAGGACCATCCCAGCGACAAATAATAATACGACCCAATAGATTGGGAATTTTGGGGCTTTCATCTTTTAAATTTAAGACGAAAAAATTACTTAACGGCTTTGAAAATTAATGCTGCAGTTTTTTTGCTAGCGCCTCCTTTACCTAAAATAGTTCGCAATGACTCGTAATCTTTTTTTTGTTGCTTTTGTCCAGATTCAGACAAGATGAACTCCAATTGACTACTGACCTCATCGACAGTAAAAGAATTTTGAATTAGTTCCTTAACCACTTCACGGTTTAAAATTAGGTTCACTAATGAAATAAACTCCAGTTTTACCAAACGTTTTGCTATTTGATAGCTTAAAAAACTACTGCGATAACATACGACCTGTGGTACATTGAATAATGCCGTTTCTAGGGTGGCTGTCCCACTAGATACTAGTGCTGCTTTGACATGCATCAATAAATCATGGGTTTGGTTGTAAACTACTTTGACTAACTTACTTTTGAGAAAAGACTCATACCAATTGGGATCAATTCCTGGAGCTCCAGCTATTACAAATTCATATTGAGGGTAACACTCTGCTACTTCAATAAAAATGGGTAGCATTTTTTTAATTTCCTGTCTTCTACTTCCTGGTAAAAGCGCAATCAAAGGCTTTTTCGATGAGAGATTATTTTTAGCGTTAAAGTTTTTTGATTTTTTTCGTTCCATTGCCCAGTCTAGAAGTGGATGGCCAACAAATTCTACTGGAAAGTTGTGTTTTTCTTCAAAGAATTCCTTTTCAAACGGTAAGATAACATAAAGTGCATCCAGATCTTTTTTCATTTGCTGCACCCGATTTTCTTTCCATGCCCAAACCTGAGGACTGATATAAAAGTGATTTTTGAAACCTTGTTTTTTTGCCCATTTTGAAATTCTCAAATTGAAGCCAGGATAATCAATGTAGATTACTACATCTGGGTTGAATGCTAAAATATCTTTTTTACAAAATTTGATATTGCGAAGTATTGTTCCTAGGTGGGTTATGACCTCCCAAAAACCCATAAAAGCCAGTTCTTTGTAGTGTTTTACCAACTCCCCTCCGGCCTGCTGCATTAAGTCTCCACCCCAAAAACGAATTTTAGCCTTGTTGTCTCTTTCTATTAAGGCCTCAATTAATTTTGATCCATGCAGATCACCTGAAGCTTCCCCGGAGACAATATAATATTTCAACTTAAATTAATTTTAAGATTGCAATGATAACAACCATCAAAATGGATATGATAAGTATTCCTTTCGCGAAATTTGTTTTTCTTTTTCGCATTCCTAGCAGGAATAAAGGTAAGTTGACAAGCGAACCTAAACTGATAAGTCCTCCTAATTTTTTTTCTTCATACATCAAGGCAATAGAGTCTTCCAAATTTACATTTGAAAAATACGAAATGATAAAGATCATCATACTAAGACTTGCAAATAGTCCCGCAATCAATCCTTTTGTCAACTCATTTATTTTCAAAATCCCAGGTATTTAAGTGTTGAATCGCGTGATGTGCCGTTAGGTCAAATTCTACAGGAACAACAGATATATAACCGTTTGTCAGTGCCCATTCATCCGTGTCCTCTCCTTTATCCTCATTGATGAATTTCCCCGTTAACCAATAGTAATCCAATCCCATAGGGTTAGTCCTTTTATCAAATTCCTCAACCCAATAAGCCTTTGCTTGTCTACAAATTTTTATTCCACTGATTTCTTTTTCTTTAAGTTTAGGAAAGTTAACATTTAAAACCACATTAGCAGGAATCTTATTTTCAAGAGCGCTGAGGGTAATCTTTTTGACATAATCTCTTATTGCATCAAAATCTGCACTCCAGCGGTAATCTAAAAGCGAAAAGCCAATGGCTTGAATTCCCTCAATACCCGCTTCTACGGCAGCACTCATCGTCCCAGAATAAATAACATTTATGGATGAATTAGACCCATGATTTATGCCAGAAACGCACAAGTCGGGCTTTCTGTCTAAAATTTCGTTTACAGCAAGCTTGACACAGTCTGCCGGTGTACCTGAACAACTATATTCTAAATGGGTTTTCTCTGGAACATTGATTTTTGTAAAGTGAAGCGTTGAATTTATTGTAATGGCGTGCCCCATGGCTGACTGTGGACTATCAGGTGCAACTACGACCACTTCACCGATCTCATTCATTACCTCAATTAGCTTTCTGATGCCCGGAGCAGTAATCCCGTCGTCATTGGTGACCAGAATTAATGGCTTTTTGTCCATAAGGATTTTATTAAATGTAAAATTAAGAAATATTAATACCTCAATATCATTTTAGTATCAACAAAAAGTTTTTTTAGGTTTATCACTAAATAACGCCTTTTTCATTAAATTTATGGTTTAAATCAAATCTTTATGAGGACAGTAGGATATCTTCTCGTTGTCTGTTTAATTGTTTTTAGTACTGCTTTTACTGCTTTAACAAACAATCCAGACAAAGATAAGTTGTTGATAGAAGTCATTACCTATGTTTTGGAACGTGGTCACTTCAATCCAAAGAAGATTGACGATTCATTTTCTCAAAATGTATTTAGAAATTATTTAGATGGCATTGATGGTCAGCACAGATTTTTTCTTCAATCCGACATTAATAACTTCAAGCGTTACCAAAAACAAATCGACGATCAAATAAAATCCTCTGACATATCGTTCTTTAATTTAACTTATGAAAGGCTTATTTCTAGAATGAAACAGGTCGAAGAATTTTATCAAGAGCTGCTGACGACACCTTTTGATTTTGCGGTAGAAGATTCTATAAGCTTAGATTTTGAAAACCTTCCTTATGCCAGAACTCTAAACGGATTAAAACAAACTTGGAGAAAAAGATTTAAGTTATCCACTTTAGAATATTATTCGTCTTTAAAAGAACAAGAGCAGTACGAGTTTGAAACTGATAGTACTTATCAAATCAAATCTGATTTTGTCCTGGAAGAGGAAGCCAGAATGAAGACTAAAAAAAATATCGAAAATTATTTCGAGATAATTTCTGAAATCGAACGTAAGGATTGGTTCTCGATTTATGTCAATACAATCACCTTAGAATACGATCCCCACAGTAATTATTTTGCTCCTGATGATAAAGAAAAATTTGATCAAAACATCTCTGGAAAGTTTGAGGGTATTGGTGCTCGTCTCCAGAAAAAGGATCAGAAGGTCGAGATCACAGAGATAATCGTTGGTGGGCCAGTATGGAAAGCTAAAGCGCTGGAGGTCGGTGATGTTATTCTTAAAGTAGCGCAAAAAGATGAAGCTCCTGTTGAAATTGGTCCAATGCGCCTGAACGATGCTGTAAAACTTATCAAGGGGCCTAAAGGAACAAATGTCTATTTAACTATCAAAAGGGTAAGCGGACTCGTAGAGGAAGTTGTAATTACTAGAGATATTGTCGAGCTTGAAGAATCTTATGCTAAGGCTAGTATCATTCAAAAAAATAGTAATAATTATGGCTTTATTGAGTTGCCAAAATTCTACATTGACTTTAAAGATCGAAATAGTAGAAATGCTGCAAGTGATATAAAAAAGGAAATTCAGCTGCTCAAAAAAAGGGATATTAAAGGGATCATACTCGACCTAAGAAACAATGGGGGAGGCTCACTTAAAACTGTCGTAGATATTACTGGATTTTTTATAGATGAAGGGCCAATTGTTCAAGTCAAAAGTACTGGCGGAAGAAAAGATATTCTCTACGATGAAGATCCCTCAATTGAATGGGACGGATCATTGGTCATAATGGTAAATGAGTTTTCTGCATCAGCGTCAGAGATTTTGGCAGCAGCGCTTCAGGACTACAAAAGGGCTGTAATCCTCGGAAGTAAACAAACGTTCGGGAAAGGTACTGTGCAAAATGTAATTGATTTAAACCGAATTATCTCGGGTGGAACTCATGGAGACCTCGGTGCAGTAAAACTTACTACGGACAAATTTTATAGAATTAATGGCGGCTCAACCCAACTGGAAGGTGTAAGAAGTGATATTGTAATCAAAAATCAATATTCCTACATTGATATGGGTGAAAAAGATCAGGAAAATCCATTAAAATGGGATAGCATTGAACCTGCTAGCTATTCTATGTGGAATAATTTGACCAATTATGATTTTGTTTTAAAACAAAGTCTAGAAAGACTAGAACACAATCCTTATGTCGACCTGATTGAAAAGCAAGCTAGAAGGATTCAGCAACAGCAAAATGATTACACCTACACACTCAACTATCAGGACTTTATGGAGGAGCGTGAAAAAAATAAAATTTTCTCTGAGAATCTAAACACTCTAAAAGATTATAAATCCAATCTTTCTTTTGAATGGATTCCCGAGCCCGGAGCACCAATTGATGATATCGTCAAAGAGAAAAAAAGTCGATGGATTGAATCACTAGAAAAAGACTTTTTTATTGAGGAAGCGGTCAATATTTTAGAAGATTTAAATATTAACTTGAGTTCCCAACCATTGGCTCAAATCAAGAAATAATTTTTTGACTTGAATCGCATAGCTGTCTATAAAAAGTTCTTTAAAGACCCAGGAGCTGTAATATCCCTCTCATATGTAATCTTTCTAGTGTTTGTTGCAGTTTTTGCTTATCAAATTGCCCCAGATAATTCTTCAAATGCAAATCAAATGCATCTATCAATCCATTCTAGACCACCCGGTTTTAAAACTAAAATGGTAATCTTAGAAAATCCAGATCAACTTGAAACAAAACAATCTTTTTTTTTTGGAGAAAGTAGTTTATTGACAGAAATTCCTATAACAGGTTATATACTTCAGGAAGAACGGATTAAAGTTCAACCTTATGGATCTCCAAAAGATTATTTTGAGGATTTGGACGCTCAATTAATCACCAGTAATAGCTTTGAAAGGGATCATCTGATTGAAAAAAAGTTCCTATTGGGGACAGACAAGTATGGAAGAGATTTGTTAAGCCGCCTTATTATCGGAACAAGAATTTCACTTTCCATTGGATTTATTGCAGTGATTATTTCATTAATAGTAGGAGTCACATTGGGCGCACTTGGAGGCTATTTTGGCGGGGGTGTAGATAAATTTATCGTTTGGTTAATAAATGTTTTTTGGTCCATTCCTACACTTTTGATGGTCATAGCCATAACATTGGCTTTGGGTAGGGGTTTTTGGCAAGTTTTTATTGCAGTTGGCTTAACCATGTGGGTTGAGGTAGCTAGAGTTGTTAGGGGGCAGGTTTTATCACTTAAAGAAAAAACTTTTGTTCAGTCAGCAAAGGTTTTAGGATTCAATAACAGCCGAATATTATTTCGCCACATTATTCCATTGGTAATTCCTCCGTTAATTGTTATTTCGGCTGCCAATTTTGCCAGTGCAATTTTAATAGAGAGTGGACTTAGCTTTTTAGGTATCGGTGCGCAACCTCCTGTTCCAAGTTGGGGAGGGATGGTCAAAGATCATTTTAGATATTTATTGCTCGGAAAGCCTTATTTAACGCTTCTGCCCGGTTTTGCGATTATGAGTTTGGTATTGGCATTTATGACTTTAGGTAATAGTTTAAGGAATCTTCTGGATGTAAAAAATTAATCTTTACCAGTCATTAAGTCGATTAGCATCAAAATTCAAATGAATAAAAATCATAATACTAAAGGCGAGTAAGCTTGATCCTCCATAGCTTATAAAGGGGAGTGGAATTCCGATCGTAGGAACTATTCCCAGCGTCATTCCTACATTGACAAAAAAGTGGAGAAATATTAAGCCAGCCACGCTATAAGAAAAAACCCTTCTGAATTTACTATTTTGTCTTTCTGCACTTATAACAATACGCAGGATAAGAAAGCAAAATAGTAGTATGACAAAAAAGCCTCCTAAAAACCCCCATTCTTCTCCAATGGTACTAAAAATATAATCCGTGTGTTGTTCTGGGACAAAGCCGCCTTTCGTTTGAGTTCCTTCAAGAAAACCCTTTCCCATAAAGCCACCAGAACCTATTGCAATTTTTGACTGGTTGATATTATAACCAACCCCTCGGGTGTCAACTTCTTTTCCAATAACGATATTGATTCGGTCGCGATGCCTTTGCTCAAAAACATTATTGAATATATAATCTACCGATAAAGCATATCCAACCGATAGGACTAGTACCAGCAAGAAAGGCCACACTTTGATCTTCGAGTTAAGCCTTTTCAAAATAAAAAAGACAACAAAAATCAAAAAACAAATTATTCCAATGGCTATGAAGATTTGAAAACTTAACGTGATTAAAAATAGTGCCAGTAATGAAAGAAAAATCAAGAAATAAGAATAATTAAGTCCCTCTCGAAAGAGTGGAAAAAAAAATGCTAAAAAAACCAAAGCTGAACCAGGGTCAGGTTGAAGTACTATTAAAATAGCTGGAATAAAAAGACAGCACGCAACCTTAAAAAGTGTCCTAATACTTTTCAGATCAGATTGAAATTTACTCAATAAACCAGCGATCATTAAACCTGTAAATAATTTTGCTATTTCAGAAGGCTGGAGGCTAAATCCTCCTAGGTTATACCAGGAGGTAGCTCCCGAAACCGTTTTTCCAAAAAGGAAAAGACCAGCCAAAAGTAAAATGCTAATGAAGTAACTCACGTTAGCAAAATGTTCAAAAAATTTAACGTTGAGACTTAATACAATTATCCCCAAAAAAACACTGACTAAAAAGAATAAAAACTGCTTTCCTACCGGTTGGGAAAAGTCAAAAATACTGTTAAGTGTATCGTTATAAGTAGCTGAGTAAACATTGGTAATACCAACAGTAACCAACAATAAATATAACAATACCAACCACCAATCTAATCTGTATAATATGCTATTATTCATTGATGATAAAAGGTTGTCCGCTGAAAGGTTTTTCGTATTCTGCTAGTAAACTTCCATTGAGCATTCTTGTCTCCAGCCATTTTCTTTTTACTTCTCCAGTTAGGTATTTCTCTATTAATAAGCTGGCGATAGGTGCAGCCCATCGACCTCCCCAGTATCCATTTTCTACAAATACAGCAATTGCAATTTTTGGATCGTTTTTAGGGGCAAAAGCAATAAACATCGAGTGGTCTGTCAATTGTGTTTTTACCCCTTCAATTTTAATGAAATTTTCTACGGTACCTGTTTTACCACATACATCAATACCTGGAATACGGGCTATTCTGGCAGTGCCCCTTTCTACCACTTGGTGCATGCCTTCAATCACTGTCTCAAAATGGAGTGAATCTATCGCGGTTTTCTTTTTTTCATGTAATACTTGATATGTTCCATCGCTGACTGTTTTCAGAAAATGAGGTTTGATAAAGTATCCTCTATTTGCAATGGTTGCTGTAAAGTTAGCCATCTGTATTGGGGTGGTTAAAATCTCACCCTGACCAATAGCATTTGAAACGACAGTAGCTGATTTCCACCCTCCCTTTTCATACCAATAGTCATAGTATGAGGCGTCAGGAATAAATCCTTTTTTCCCAACGGGTAGATCATATCCTAAATAGTCCCCAAGTCCAAAACTCTTCAAATGTTTATTCCATTTATTCATTCCCTCCTCGATACTATCTCCAGCTTCATCAATAATTTTTCTGTAAACATTTGCAAAATAGGTGTTGCACGACTTGTAAATACCTGACAACAGATTGTTTTTTGTACCATAGCTACAATGGCAATCCATAAACACTCCTCTGGCATAATAGTGCCCATGATCGCAACGATAAGTAGTATTAGAATCAATAACACCTTCTTGAAGGGCGATAAGGGCATTAAGGGTTTTGAACGGTGATCCAGGGGCGTATTGCGCCTGTAATCCACGGTCAAAAAGCGGCTTTGAAATTGAATCTATAGCAAGTTCGCGATAATGTTTAGAGCGCATTCTTCCTACCAATAGATTAGGGTCATAGCTAGGGGCAGAAACTAATGATAATACCTCTCCAGTTTTAGGTTCAATAGCTACGATACCGCCCCGCTTGTTTTGTAAAAGTAGTTCTCCGTATTCTTGGAGTTCCGAGTCAAGGGTCAAAATTAAATTTTTACCACCCTTAGATTTAACATCATAAACTCCGTCCTCGTATGGGCCGATAATTCTATTAAAACGATCTTTTTGTAAAAACTTTTTTCCCTTAACACCTCTAAGTAAATCCTCATAATAACGCTCGACACCTTGCCTACCAGTAAGCTCACCCAAACTGTAGTAGCCGTCTTTACTCATGTCATTTTTATTGACCTCACTAATATAACCCAAAACGTTGGCGGCAATTGGGTTTGGGTATTCTCTTAGAGATTTTTTTTGCAGATAAAACCCTTCGTATTTCCAAATCTTTTCCTGAATAATAGCGTTGCGCTCTTTTGAAATTTGACTTACAACAACTGAGGGAAGTTTTATTGAAAAACGTTTGGCAGCAACTAATTTATCCTTGAGTTCAGATTTTGAGATATTTACAAGATTCGCGAGATTAAGCGTATCAAATGGCGCAATATTTTCCGGAATCGTCATCAGGTCATAGACCGGTTGATTAGAAACAAGTAATTTGTTTTTGCGGTCATAAATATAACCGCGTTCAGGATAAATTTCTTTCTCAATTACTGCATTACCATCAGAAAGAAGCTTGTAGGAGGAATTCAATAGTTGTAAGCTAATTAACCGACCCACAAACAGTAGCGCGGTTAAAAGGGTCATCGCCGGTAAGAAGAATTTTTTTATCATTATTTCCCTCTAAATAATCCCAATGAGACGTATATCATTATAAAAGTAAAAAAAGAAGTGAATAAAGTGTTTTTGAAAATGATTAAGACACTATCCAGGCTGAGGTAAATAATGCTGTAGAGAAGCAAATGATGAATTGTAATCATTAATAAAAGATAAACCAACCGTTGAGTTGGCTGGGTGCCTTCAATCATCCCCATTGGAATATCGTAGTTGATTCCAAATGATGTTCTGATTATCACGGGTCGAATAAAAGCAATAGTGAGCGAGGCTATTGTGTGAGCACCTGACCCTAAGGTTAGAAGGTCTAATAACAAGCCCATTAGAAAACCTAAAAATATCAGTAGGGTAGGGTTGTTGTCAAAACGATAAACGACAAAAAACAACAAGTAAAGATTGGGGTTAATGAATCCAAATAAATTGATGTTGTTGAGCAAAAAGGATTGCAAAAATAACAGTAATACAAATTGAAAAATCGAAAATAAATTATTGCGATTCATCTCTGTCAAGTTTTTTAATTTGATCTAAGTTTTTATTCTCGATAATATATACAAATTCTTTTTGCGTAAGGTTACCAAATAACTCAACCTCAATATCATAATAACCCTCATACTCAGGTCGTTCAACTTTAGAAATTTTCCCAATTGGTATTCCATAGGGGAAGTAATCAGACATTCCTCCTGTGACTATGGTATCGCCGATAAAAACTGGATTTAAAGTTGAAATATCATCTAATTTCATTTTTTTCGGATGGTTGCTTTGCCATGAAAGCGAGCCGTAGGCACCGTTCTTTCTAAAACTTGCATTGATTTTCAAATCCCGATGTAATAACGATAATACACTAGAAAAATCTTCTGTTGTTTGATTAATAACCCCTATTATTCCATCATTGGTGATCACCCCCATATCGGTCTTGACACCATCTGCTTCCCCTTTGTCAATAATGATATAGTTTCTAGTCTTGTTATAGCTATTTTTTATGATTCTTGCTTTGGTTACTTTAAAACTAAAGGATTCAAATACTTCAGTTTTAAGCTCCATTCCTTCATATTGTGCCAACTCTAAAACTTTCAGTTTTTCATTTTCTGCGCTGAGTTGTTGATTGATCTTTACCAAATTGAAATAATTATATATTCCATCGTTAAAAAAATTCATTCTGCTAGAAATAGAAAGAGAAAGATTACTAAAAACAGACTGATGATAAAAGCTGCGCTGATTTAAAAATATAATTGATAGAAATAGTAACCCAATATATAACAGGGTATTTTTGTACTCAAGTAGGGCATTGATCAACTGCCGCATAAGCCATTATTTGATCAAGATCGTTTTGTATCTATCGATATTTTTCAGGGTGATACCAGTACCTCTTACTACGGCCTGAAGTGGATCTTCAGCAATATAAACAGGTAGGTCAGTTTTTCGGGAAATTCTAACATCTAATCCTCGGAGTAGTGCACCTCCACCCGCGAGATATATCCCGGTATTGTAGATGTCAGCTGCTAGTTCGGGCGGCGTTTGGGCTAGAGCTTCCATGATAGCTTCCTCAATTCTAATAATGGATTTGTCGAGTGCTTTAGCGATTTCAGTGAATGAAATCAATGCTTGTTTTGGTTTTCCTGTGACTAAGTCTCTTCCTTGAACATTCATGTCTTTGGGAGGGTTTTCTAAATCATCAACAACAGAACCGATAAGAATTTTTATTTTTTCAGCAGTACGTTCTCCAATATAGAGGTTGTGTTTACTCCGCATATAGTTTACAATATCGTTGGTGAAAACATCCCCCGCAATTTTTACTGATTTGTCACATACAATTCCTGATAAGGCAATAACCGCGATTTCGGTTGTCCCACCACCGATGTCAACAATCATGTTTCCCTTAGGTTGCATTATGTCAATACCTATACCAATAGCAGCAGCCATTGGCTCATGAATTAAATAAACTTCTTTTCCATTTACCCGCTCGGCAGATTCCTTTACTGCTCTCATTTCAACTTCGGTAATTCCAGAAGGAATACAAATAACCATTCTAAGTGATGGGGTAAAAAACCTTTTCTTTAGTGTGGGAATACTTTTGATCAAAGTGTTGATCATTTGTTCTGAGGCATTAAAATCTGCAATCACCCCATCTTTTAGTGGTCTGATTGTCTTAATATTTTCATGGGTTTTACCATGCATCATACTCGCCTCATCACCAACAGCAATTATTTTATTTGTAGTACGGTCAATAGCAACTATTGAAGGACTGTCCACCACCACTTTGTCATTGTGTATGATCAAAGTATTAGCTGTACCTAAATCAATCGCTATTTCTTCCGTCAAAAATCCCATACTTCTGTTTGGTTAAATGCTCACAAAGTTATGAAATTTAATGCTTGAAATGACGTGAACCCGTAAAGACCATCGATAATTCATTTTGATTACAATAATCGATTGAAAGTTGATCTTTAATGGATCCTCCAGGCTGAAGAACTGCCTTTATTCCCGCCTTGTGTGCAATTTCAACGCAGTCAGGAAACGGAAAGAACGCATCACTAGCCATAACAGCTCCGTTCAGGTCAAAGTTAAAGTGCTTTGCTTTTTCAATGGCTTGATTGAGTGCATCAACTCTAGAAGTCTGGCCAGTGCCTGAGGAGATTAGTTGCTTGTTTTTTGCAAATACAATAGTATTCGATTTGGTATGTTTACATATTTTTGAGGCAAAAATCAAATCTTCAATTTCTTTTTCAGAGGGTTTTTTATCAGTGATAAATTTCAAATCCTCTTTAACATCTGTTTTTTCATCCCTATCTTGAGCCAAGAAACCATTCAAGCAGCTACGTACTGTATTCGATGGCAAGACCGTGCTTTTTTGAATAAGAAGTATACGATTCTTTTTTCCCTTCAATAATTTAAGTGCATCTTCAGAGAAATCGGGAGCAATCACTACCTCACAAAACAAAGAGTGGATCTCACTGGCAGTTTCTATATTTATCGGCTTGTTGGCTATTAACACTCCACCAAAGGCAGAGACTGGGTCTCCAGCAAGCGCATCGATATAGGCATCTTTTAACGATGAACGTGTGGCGAAACCGCAGGCATTATTATGCTTTAAGATGGCGAAACTAGGATCCATTTCATAAAACTCAATCATTAAGTTAACAGCTGCATCAATATCCAAAAGGTTATTGTATGAAATTTCTTTTCCGTGGATTTGAACTAATAAATCAGATAATAAACCGAAAAATTGTCCTTTCTGATGGGGATTTTCACCATACCTGAGGCTTTTAACCTCTTTAACACTCAACTTTAACACTTCCTCTTCTTGATTGAAATGATTGAAAATTGCAGTATCATAGTGAGAGGATGTTTGGAAAGCCTTGACCGAATATTTTTTTCTATCCGCTAAGTTCGGAGCGCCAGATGACTGAATTAAAATATTAAGGAAATCTTCGTAATCCTTTTTATCGGAGACACAAAAAACATCTTTAAAGTTTTTAGCAGCAGCTCGAATTAATGCAATTCCTCCAATATCAATTTTTTCAACAATATCTTGTTCACTTCCTCCCGCTGCAACAGTATCTTCAAATGGGTAAAGGTCTACGATTACCAAATCAATTTGAGGGATTTCGTATTGTGTTAAAGCTGATTGATCTTCCTCTACCTCTTGACGGTTTAAAATACCCCCAAAAACCTTAGGATGTAGTGTTTTTACTCTTCCTCCTAGTATTGAGGGGTAGCCCGTAACATCTTCTACAGCAAACACATCGTAACCTAGATCTCTTATAAATTTTTCGGTACCTCCAGTTGAGTAAAAGGTAACTCCGTCTTTGTGAAGTTGATGAATTATAGGTTCAAGTCCGGTCTTATCATAGACAGAGATAAGAGCGGAAAAAATTTGTTTTTTGCTCATTGTTTTTTAGTTAATGTTAACTCAGCAATGGAAATCCGTTTTTGTGAAATTTCTTGTCGTGGTTTGAAGATTGTAAACGTTAGAACGGATTTAAGTAACTTTGAAAATAGCATTGATGATCGTTAACAAAAATATTAAAAATCATCCAAGTGAAAATTTCATTCTCAGGTATTAATTAACCAAAAAACTTAACTTTTCAACAATGAAACAGATTATTCATATTTCAGGCATGACCTGTACATCCTGTTTGGCTGCGGTTTCAAAGAGCTTGAATGCGATTAAAGAGATTAGAGACCTGCAAATTGACTTGGAAAGCGGAAATGTTCAGCTTGAGGTATCAAAATTGTTGAATTTGGATCGGGTAGCGAAAGCATTGCCATCAAAATACAAACCATCTGCTGTCTCTGGTGGAAAAAATCTAGATGATCAAAGCGAAACATCAAAGATTAAGCAGTTATTTCCCCTTTTTTTGATTTTCATCTATATCATTGCTGGGTCACTTTTTTTACAAAAAGGAAATTTTTCTGTGACAGACTTTATGTTTGATTTTATGGGATGTTTTTTCATCGTATTTAGTTTTTTTAAGTTTTTGGATTATAAAGGTTTCCCGACAGCTTTTGCTCAATATGACCCTATAGCTCGAAGAGCTTTGTTGTATGGAAAGATTTATCCTTTTATTGAAACGTTTTTGGGAATCATGTTCTTGACAAGATGGCAATTAAATCTCGCACTAATAATTACTATTATTGTCATCTCCCTAACGACCGTTGGGGTCATTTATGCTTTATTTGATAAAAATAAAATCAACTGTGCTTGTTTGGGAACTGCATTAAAATTACCCATGAGCGAAGCAACATTAATTGAAAATATTTTAATGCTTTTCATGTCTATAACCATGATCTTTTATCAGTTGGCTTAAATCGCTAAATCTTATTTATAAGGTGATTTAATTTCTTCAATTCTCTTAAATATAACCAGGACAGCAATGGCGATTAATTACTTTACTAAAAACGATATAGGGCTATCAGTTTACAGATAGTGATGCTTGTAAATTTAGGTTAGTCATTTAATATAGATTTTGTAAATTTGAATATATTCTTCTCTTATGGCAGAATATTTTACAAAAAACCCTCATTAATAATTTAATTTTAATTCTATTATAATGAAAAAAATCCTAATTATCTTACTTCTGCTACCGCTAACAATGGCAGCCCAAGAAGACCAGAAAAAAGTTACTAAAGCGCAATTTACCGTTGACGGAAACTGTAAAATGTGTAAAAAAACTATTGAAAAAGCTGCATTGTCTGTAAAGGGAGTCGAAATGGCTTCATGGGATGTTCCCTCTAATCAACTCAGCTTAGTTTATGATCCAAATAAAGCCGAATTAGACGCTGTTCATATGGCGGTTGCTAAATCTGGTTATGACACCTCCGAGATGAAAGCTAAAGAAAAAGACTACGAAGCTTTACCAAATTGTTGTCATTACGATCGCAAAGAATTATAAAAAAAAACCTGCTGTAAAGCAGGTTTTTTTTTAAAGTAATATATCTGATTACATCATTCCGGGCATACCTCCGCCGCCGCCCATAGGTGGCATTGCAGGTGCTTCCTCTTTAATATCAATCAGTGCGCACTCTGTTGTCAGAATCATTCCAGCTACAGATGCCGCATTTTCAAGCGCTACACGAGTTACTTTTTTCGGATCGATGATTCCTTCTTTTAACATATCTACGAAAGTACCATCTTTAGCATTGTAACCAAAGTTGTCTTTGCCTTCAAGTACTTTAGAAACCACTACTGATCCCTCTCCTCCAGAATTTTCAACTATTGTTCTCAAGGGAGCTTCGATAGCTTTATTGATAATCTGAACACCTGTTGCCTCATCTGAATTATCTGTCTTTAATGTGGCAAGGCTTTTTTGTGTGTTTAATAGTGCAACACCTCCTCCTGCAACAATACCTTCTTCCACTGCTGCTCTTGTGGCGTGAAGTGCATCATCGACGCGATCTTTCTTTTCTTTCATTTCAACTTCTGATGGTGCACCTACATAAAGTACGGCAACACCTCCTGAAAGTTTGGCCAAACGCTCTTGCAATTTTTCCCTGTCATAATCTGAAGTGGTGGATTCAATTTGAGATTTGATTTGATTTACTCTTCCTTGAATCATTTCAGTATCTCCAGCTCCGTTTACTACAGTAGTATTGTCTTTGTCAATGGTTACCTTCTCGGCAGTTCCAAGCATTTCAATAGTAGTATTCTCAAGGGTAAAACCTCTTTCTTCTGAGATTACTGTTCCACCAGTAAGTATAGCGATATCCTCCAACATGGCTTTCCTTCTGTCTCCAAAGCCAGGTGCCTTTACAGCAGCGATTTTAAGCGCACCTCTGAGTTTATTGACCACCAAGGTTGCTAATGCCTCTCCATCAACGTCTTCTGCAATAACCAATAACGGCTTTCCAGATTGAGCTACTGGCTCAAGCACAGGAAGTAAATCCTTCATTGCAGAAATCTTTTTATCATATAATAAAATATAAGGAGACTCAAGATCAGCTTCCATTTTTTCTGAGTCAGTAACAAAATAAGGTGAAAGGTATCCTCGGTCAAACTGCATTCCTTCAACGACATCAACGTAAGTATCTGTCCCTTTTGCCTCTTCTACTGTGATCACCCCTTCTTTACCAACTTTTTCAAAAGCTTCAGTAATTAAGCTACCTATAGTTTCGTCATTGTTGGCTGAGATGCTCGCCACCTGCTGGATCTTTTCAGAAGCATTTCCAACCTCTACTGATTGATTGCCTAAAGCATCAACAATAGAAGCTACAGCTTTGTCAATTCCTCTTTTAAGGTCTAATGGATTAGCGCCAGCCGCAACATTTTTAAGTCCCTCTTTAACAATAGCTTGTGCCAAGATCGTTGCAGTAGTCGTTCCATCTCCTGCGAGATCATTGGTTTTTGAAGCAACTTCTTTTACCATTTGAGCGCCCATATTTTCCAAGGTATCTTCTAGTTCGATTTCCTTGGCAACGGTTACACCATCTTTGGTCACTTGCGGAGCTCCAAACGATTTTCCTATAATAACATTTCTTCCTTTAGGGCCTAAGGTTACTTTAACCGCATTAGCTAACGCGTCAACACCGCGTTTAATGCCATCTCTTGCCTCTAAATCGAATTCTATTTTTTTTGCCATTTTATTTTTGAATTATTTCGTTAAACAATTGCTAGAATATCACTTTCTCTCATGATTAGATAATCAACACCGTCATGCTGAAGTTCTGTACCCGCATATTTTCCATAAAGTACATTATCTCCAGCTTTTAGGGTCATTGGGTTTTCTGTGGTTCCTGGTCCGACGGCAACCACAATTCCTTTTTGCGGTTTTTCTTTAGCGGTATCGGGAATGATAATCCCAGACGATGTTTTTGTCTCTGCTGCAGCAGGTTGAATCAAAACACGATCTGCTAAGGGTTGAATATTGATTTTACTCATTTTTATAATTTTTTTAGTTTTTTAAATTCGTTTCATAAATCATGCCAGCACCACAGTTAATGACAATCTGGTGTTTAAATTGCATTTCCGCTGACAGTATGACATCATTACTAGGGTTGAGGTGTTTCCTCGGGCACCTCTGGTATGGTTTCAGGAATTGCCTCTGGTATAGCTTCTTGAATGCCATCATCTTGCAGCAATCGGGAATCCGTTGCGCTTGTCCCAGAGTTAAGCGATATGTTGGAAAGCAAGATTAAAATTAACAACAGCCCAGCCAAAATCCACGTGCTTCGATCGAGAAAGTCAGAGGTTTTTTGTACTCCACCCATTTGTTGACCTCCACCACCAAAAGAGGAGGAGAGTCCACCGCCTTTTGGATTTTGAACCATTACTACCAAAACGAGTAGAAAGCAAACGAAGATGATTAATGCTATAAATATCGAAAAACTGCTCATGATTGTTGTCGTTGCTGCAAATTCTTAATTTTTTCAATTTGCCCTGCAAAGAAAACATTTTTTTCTGGATATTTCAAACTTAATATCTTGTAGGCACTCAGGGCTTTTTTATACTTTTTTTGCTTTACCAAAACTTTTGCCAAAGTTTCTGTCATCAGCTCTTCTGTGTAATCGTTAAACTCGATTTCAGCACTATTGTTTTCTGACTTTAAAATCGGTGATATTTTGGGGTCATTTTCAATAAATTGATCAATAATTGTAAGTTTATCTTCAAGTGGACTTTTCTTATCCTCAAATACCATTTTCTGATCCACAATTTTATTATCCTCGGTTAGGCTAATCCACTGCGTAAAACTTAATTTGATTTTATTGATGTCTTTTTCTTGACTGTCAGGAATCGAAGACACCTTCTCAGCACTTTCTTTTACCTTTTTAACACCCTTTGCTATTTTGTCTTTCTTTTTGGTTTTCTGAACCACTGGTTTTTTTGCGGTTGGCTGTGAGGCATCTGAGGTTTTTGCTTCGTAGCTGAGCTCCATTGCATTTTTGAGTACTTTCCTATCCAAGGTGAGTAGTGCAAGTCGATTTAAAGCTTTTTGATATGCTTCACTTTCCTGTTCCTTTAGGGACTTGGTGTGATAATAGCTGGGAAGTTGAAAATAAGGATATTGCTCTGAAATTGATAAAAACTCCTCATTGGCAGTTGCATTGAGTGGATCATATTGGTCAATAAGCCGAATAAATTCTTTAGCGTTCATCATATTACCATTTTGCAAGGGTTGCATTGAAAATATCTTGAGTCATCCTTTCAAAAATAACTTCATGGGCTTGACTTTGAATATCATATAGCTGAGCTTCGGCAGGAAAGTCGTAGAAGAATGAAAACTTTTTTTCAAAGTCATCATCTTCATTATTAGCATTTGAATAACGAAGATTGACTGTCATCGTGAGTCGGTTTTGGGCTGCTGTTAGGTTGGCAGTAGAAGTCATTGGGGTGATGCTATATTGTGTAATTTCTCCCTCATAAACCAAATCACCTCCAGATTTAACCAAGCTCAAATTGGTTTGCCCAAGAATTATATCCTGCAGCGCAAGGGTGAAATCTTGATCTAGCCCCGGTTCTACTGTTGATCCTGGTCTACTACCAGCTTGATTTTCAAAATAATTTACCTGAAATGAGTTAGCTCCTGCTGGGATTGAGGCTCCAGTAAATGAGTAGATACCGCAACCCAATAAACTCATAGTGCTAAAAAATAAAAACCCAATGACTATTCTATTCATCCTCGTTGTCTTGTAAGTCAAATTGTTTGATTTTTCTGTAAAGTGTTCTCTCTGAAATTCCCAATTCCTCAGCGGCAGCTTTTCTTTTACCATTGCTTCTTTTGAGGGCTAATTTTATCATTTCGATTTCCTTCTCAAGTAAGGAGAGTGGTTCTTCCTCGACAATAGTCTCCGCATAATCGTATTGATTTACATTCTGAGTTTCAGGATAACTAATCGCACTATTTTTATCGGAGGGTGCAATAAAAGCTACGGCCTTGTTCTCATCATTTTCCTCACCGTATATTTTTTTAATTAATTCGGGATTGTTTTTCTGAACGTTTGAGACATTTTCATTTTCCATTAACTCGTGTGTGAGCTTCTTCAGGTCATTGAGGTCGTTTTTCATATCAAAGAGGACTTTGTATAAGATTTCTCTTTCAGAAGAGAAATCCGTATCCTTTTGCGTAGAATCCACTATCGCAGGTAATTGAGACCCCATATCCGGTAGATAATTTCTGAGCATATTGGGAGTGAGGAGTCTTTCTTTTTCTAATACCGATACTTGTTCGGCAACATTCCGCAATTGCCTAATATTACCATTCCAGCGATATTGCACCAATAGTTGTTGGGCATTGTCGTCTAATCTTAAAGTGGGCATTTTATATTTTTGAGCAAAATCAGCCGCAAACTTTCTAAATAGCAATGGAATATCTTCTTTTCTAGCTCTTAAGGGAGGAAGATGAATTTCAACAGTACTTAATCGGTAGTATAGATCTTCTCTAAATTTTCCTTTTTTTATCGCTTCATTCATTTTGACATTAGTAGCTGCAACGATTCTAACATCTGTTTTTTGAACTTTTGATGAACCGACTTTAATAAATTCTCCGTTTTCAAGTACTCTTAACAGCCTAACTTGTGTTGGCAATGGTAACTCCCCAACTTCATCCAAAAAGATTGTTCCACCATCGGCAACTTCAAAATATCCACTTCGGGTAGTTGTTGCCCCAGTAAATGCACCTTTTTCGTGTCCAAAAAGTTCACTATCAATTGTTCCCTCGGGAATTGCTCCACAGTTTACGGCAATATATTTTGAGTGTTTTCTTGGTGAAAATTGATGAATAATTTTTGGAATATTCTCTTTTCCAACACCGCTTTCACCAGTAACTAGAACGGTTATTTCTGTAGATGCAACACGTAATGCTTTTTCCAAAGCCCTATTTAGCCCGGGATGATTACCAATGATTCCAAATCGTTGTTTTATGTTTTGTGCTGATTCCATGATCTAAATACCTGCTGAGTGACCAATAGCAGAGCCGATTAAGGTCGCTGAGGTGCTATCCTCAATGGTGACATCTACAAATTCTCCTACCTTATAATTTTCTTTTGGGAAAACCACGACAGTATTTTGAGTTGTTCTCCCGCTCCAATGATCGTTTGATCTTTTAGAACTCTTTTCAATTAATACACATACTGTTTGCCCTAAAAATTGATTAGTTCTGTAATCGCTATGTATTCGTTGAAGGTCAATGATTTCCTTTAACCTTTTTTTCTTGGTCGCCTCCGGAATATCGTCTTCAATTTTTCTAGCTGCCATCGTCCCCGGACGTTCCGAATAAGCAAACATGAACCCGAAATCATATTTGACATAATCCATAAGGTTGAGGGTATCTTGATGATCTTCTTCTGTTTCAGTTGGGAAACCTGCAATCATATCGTGAGAAATACCACAATCAGGGATAATTTTTTTGATATTATCAATCAATTCAAAATATTCCTCACGAGTATGCTGGCGATTCATTTTCTTTAGAATGGCATTACTGCCAGATTGAACTGGCAGGTGTATGTATTTACAAATATTATTGTGTTTTGCCATGGTGTGGATAACGTCTAGTGACATATCTTGAGGGTTAGAAGTGGAAAACCGTATTCTCATACCAGGTTGTTCAGTTGCTACTAAATCTAACAGTTTTGAAAAATTCACTGCTGTTTTTTGTTGTAAAGTGCTTGCATTGACAAAATCTTTTTTCAAACCTCCTCCATACCACAAGTAACTATCTACGTTTTGCCCCAGTAGGGTAATTTCTTTGTAACCTTTGTTGACTAGATCATTTACTTCTTCAAGGATGCTTTTAGGATCTCGACTCCGTTCCCTTCCTCTAGTAAAAGGAACAACACAAAATGTACACATGTTATCACAGCCTCTAGTTATGGTAACGAAGGCACTTACACCATTGGACGCAAGTCTAACAGGTGAAATATCACCATAGGTTTCCTCCTTGGAAAGTATAACATTTACTGCCTCGCGTTCAGCCTCTGCCTCCCTCAAAAGATTAGGGATGTCTTTATAGGCGTCTGGCCCAACTACCAAGTCTACCATTTTTTCTTCCTCTAAAAACTTGTGCTTTAATCGTTCTGCCATACAGCCCAAAACGCCAATTTTTAGATTTTTATTTTTTTGCTTGAGACCATTAAATAACTCCAATCTTTTTCTTACGGTTTGCTCCGCTTTTTCCCGAATCGAACAAGTATTAACTAAAACTAAGTCTGCCAATTCCATGGAAGTAGTTGGTTGATAACCTTGTTTATCCAAAATCGATGCGACAATCTCACTGTCTGAAAAATTCATCTGACAGCCATATGATTCAATATAGAATTGTAGATTTTGAGTAGGTTTATTTTTTTCAATTTCTGAAAAACCTTGGAGTGTATCAGGTGTATTAATTTTCGCCAATGCTTCACCATTATACTTATAAGGATCTTTAACCAAGGGTTTTGCCATTGTATTATCTACTTTTTATTTTTTGCAAATATAATTAAAGCTGCCTTTTTGTCATGTTTTAGGCGAATATTTAATTTTTTATTATTAAAGGAAAATTATTAGTATTGATTCCATCACAAAGAAAAATAGAAAGGGTATGACCAGATATCCCATCACATCCCGAGCTTCAATTCTAGTTCCCGCTCCCATGACTGGTAATACAATTAGAAGATAAAAGGGTTGCAAAAGATTGGTTAAGCTTTCTCCATAGGCAATCGCAAGGGAAGTTTTAGAGATAAGTTCAATTACTTGTTCATTTGGTAATCCTGTTGCAATTTGTTTTGCAGCTTCTAACAAACTGGGACCTATTACTGCAAATTCTCCACCCCCTGAGGGAATCGCAAAATTCACTATCCCGCCGATCAAATAGCTTACATAGGGAAAGACTTCAATTGATGCATTTTCGGCAATCCATTTTGCAAAAGAACCTCCCAATCCCGTATGAGTCATAATACCCATAATTCCAGCATAAAATGGAAATTGATAAATAATTCCTGAAACATTGCTACTCGCTCTTTTCATTGAAACGCCATAACGCTTAGGATTCTGATGTAGGATCAGTCCTAGGATGATAAAAATAAAAATCACGATATTCAAGTTAATATCGAAACCATTGGTAGCAAAATAGTAGACAATAAAACTCGACCCCATCGCGTAAATTAAAAATTGCAATAATCTACTGTGATTAAGTCGGTCAGAGAAAGACTTTTTTTCAGTGATTGTCGAGGCAGCTTCCTCTTCTATACTTTGAGACGGAATTGCAGCCTGATCAACAATAAAATCCTTTAACTCCTGTTTTTTATTTTTTTTTGGAATTAACAATAGCACTAGTAGCGGTGCAAAAATTATATATAGTGCTAAAATTGAAAAGTTTAATGTTGAGCCTAAAGTATAGCTTGTAGGAATAATCTGATCAAGAATCCCCGCTTCAATGATAAAGTTGTTTTCAGTATTTAGTGCTAGGGGAATAGAGCTTGCCAGACCAGTTACCCATACGTTATTTGCAAAATAAACACAAGCAATTAAAAAAGGATAATTGATACCTTTAACTTTAAGAGCCAACTGGCGTGCCAAAACAGCTACAACAACAATCAATCCCCATGATATAGTGGATAGCAATACTCCTAAGAGCATTACGATAAAATACACCTGAGTAGGAGTTTTAATAAAAGCGCTTAATTTTTCTATACTTTTATCTATTTGGGGGGCTAGGGCAATGCTGTATCCAGTAACCAATATTAAAATCAATTGCATACCAAATTCCAAAAGTCCCCAAAAACCCTCATACCAAGAGGAAATTACTTTTAAGGGGGTTGCCTCTAAAAAAAGTATAGCACCGATGCCGGTAATTAATGTTAGCAATAAGGCAAACACAAAAGAATCTGGCATATACCTTTTGAATAAATCAGTAAATTTTTCGCCAAATTTAGAGAGCATCTAAGTTATTTAGGTTGTGAGTGAATGGTTTTGGGTTCTTTTAACTCCTTTGGATCAGAGGCGACTATTTCAAGCCCTACAGGAGGTTTTCTTGCTTCCGTAATTCGTTCCGACAAGACCACATACAGTGAGTCTTTAATAAATTTATAAGATTCATCCTCAGCCAAGTTATTCAATTCTTCTTTATCAAATTTATGATCGTATAATTCAAACCCTAACAATCCGTTAGCGCCCCATTGGGTAAATCTATAGCGTTCGGTTTTAATGGAATATCCAGAAACTCTGCCTTCGTAACCAACAGAAACACCCAGTTCTGTAAGCGCACTTTCTCTAACTCTGGCGGTAGAATCTTTTAAGAGTGGCGCAAAGCTTTTTCCTGAGACAAATTCAGGGGTATTCACGCCTAAAAGCTCCATTATCGTTGGATATATATCAACCAACTCCACAGGAGCAGTCATTATTTTTTCATTTTTATTGATTCCAGGTCCAGCCACGATTAGTGGAACTCTTGTGGCATTATTAAAAAGTGTTCGTTTTTGCCAGTGACCATGTTCTCCAAGATGATACCCGTGATCTGAGGTAAACACTACAATCGTATTTTTATCCAATCCAGTTTCCTCTAATTTGTCTAATACGCGTCCTACTTGAGCGTCAACAAAACTAGTAGTAGCATAATAAGCCTCCTTAATCGTTTTGGCGAGGTTCTCCTCTAAGTTTCTTTGATCTCTTTTTTCTCTGACGCTTCTTGCGGCCGCTTGAGGTATTGTCTTCAAATATTCATTCGAACTTTTGGGGATCTCCATGTCATCAGTTTCATAGAGGTCAAAATACTTCTTAGGAGCTACATAAGGAGTATGAGGACGGTACAGGCCAAATGCTAGAAAAAAATTCTCGCCGCTTTTGGCAAATTTATCCAGAAACTCGATAGTCTCTGTAGCACCAATACCATCGGTTTGTTCTTCATCAGTTCCGTCAGCGGCTAGCCAGCTTAATGTACCTCCATAAGATCTGGGTGTTAGTGTATTAATTTTATATTCCTCAATCTTGTCCCTTCCATACGGATTTACAGTTTGATCCCATGTATAGTTATCGTCATTTCCAGCTGTTCCAATGTCCCTGGGATTGTGGTAGTGGTATATTTTCCCTATCCTGACAGAATGATAATTTTCTTCTCTAAGCCTTTGTCCCAAAGTAACCACTCGAGGTATCGTCTGTCTTATGGATAATCTTAATTTTTTAATTTTCGTTTGATCAGGATACAAACCCGTCATAAATGAAGCTCTTGATGGCGCACACCAAGGATATTGATTGTGAGCATTTCCAAACAAGACACCTCTTTGAGCCAGTTTGTCTATGTTGGGAGAAATCACTTGCTGGTGTCCATAGGCTCCCAAATCACAATTTAGATCGTCTGATACTATAAATAAAACATTGTATTTAGGTGGATTTTTACTTTCTGAATTAGAGCCTAGTAGTGGAAGGCATAAAAAAATAAAATATATTTTGTGTAGCTGTCGTTTCAAGTTCATTTTGTTTTTAAATATTTATTCTTAAAAATTCCCAAAAAAAATTTCAGTCAAACTTCAATTGGAATTCCAGATGATTTGATCGCTGAAAAACCACCTGCAATATCAATCATTGAATGTATTCCTCTACTTTTGAGAATCGAATTAGCAATCATGCTCCTATACCCACCAGCACAATGAATGAAAAAGTCATCTTTAGCAGGAATCTCATCCAATTTTTCATTGAGTTGATCCAAGGGAATATTTAGTGCATTTTTAAGATGTCCATCATTAAATTCTGATATTTTTCTTACATCGATAATTTTTGTCTTTAAACTTATCCTGTCACTAAGTTTAGAGGCTTCTATTAGAGGAATGGAATCAGTTTCCTTACCAGCAGCTTTCCAAGACGCTAGTCCTCCATCAAGAAAGCCTAGGGTATTATCAAATCCGACTCTTGATAATCGCGTAATCGTTTCCTCCTCCCTGCCTTGAGGGGTGATAAGTAAAATAGGATGTTTTATGTCGCCAATCATCGCGCCAACCCAAGGGGCAAATCCTCCATCAATTCCAATGAATATTGATTGTGGGATATGTTCCTGAGCAAATTGAATTTGATTTCTTACATCCAAAATCAAAGCGCCAGACTGGTTGGCGATTTTTTCAAATTCCTCGGGATTAAGGGCTTTGTATCCTGTTTTCAAAACTTCGTCTATGTCTTTATAGCCCTCTTGATTCATTTTTACATTCATCGGAAAATAGGGAGGTGGAGCTTCAAGTCCACTGGTCAGTTCTTTGATAAAGTCTGCCTTAGAAAGTTCTTGATTCAGCGCGTAATTTTTCAACTTTTGACTTCCCAGAGTACCAGATGTTTCCGAACTAATTTTTTTCCCACAGGCTGATCCAGCTCCATGGGCAGGATAAATGATAACATCATCTTCAAGTGGCATGATTTGAGTTCGAAGACTTTCATATAATAGTCCAGCCATCTGCTCCTGTGTCATTCCATTTTCTTTTTGTGCAAGGTCAGGACGGCCAACATCTCCCAAAAAAAGTGTGTCGCCAGTAAAAATTGCATGGTCTTTTCCTTTATCATCCTTGAGAAGATAAGTGGTACTCTCCAGGGTATGTCCTGGCGTATGGAGAACTACAAATGTTAACTTCCCAAGTTTAAACGTTTCGCGATTTTTTGCGATGGTGACTGGATATGAAGTTTTTGCGTTAGGACCGAAAATCACAGGAGCTCCTGTCGCTTTAGATAGGGTTAAATGACCACTTACAAAATCCGCGTGAATGTGGGTTTCGAATATGAATTTGATTTTTGCATCATTCTTCTTCGCAAGCTTCAAATAGTGGTTGATCTCTCTGAGAGGGTCAATTATGGCGACTTCCCCATCACTTTCAACATAATAGGCACCCTGAGAAAGACATCCAGTATAAATTTGTTCAATTTTCATCAACCCAATCTAATTAATTTATAGTTCTAATCGATTTAAGGCGCCCTCAAAAATCTAATAAATTAATCAATTAAACAAGTGCTTTGTAGCACTTAATTTTTTTTAACTACAAAATTTAAAATTTAACAACTTTTCAATTTTTATAGATTTAGATAGCTTAATCATAATGGGTGTTAAAAAAAAACTACATAATTTTGCTTTGAACAAAAATCTATCTATGGCAAGTAATTTAGTAATCGTTGAGTCCCCGGCGAAAGCCAAAACCATAGAGAAGTTTTTGGGACAAGACTTCAAAGTTGCATCAAGTTTTGGTCACATCGCTGACCTTCCTTCCAATGAATTGGGCGTTGACGTTGATGGTGATTTTTCGCCAAAGTATATCGTATCCACAGATAAAAAGAAGGTGGTTAAGGAATTAAGGTCTCTTGCGAAAAAAATGAAAACAGTCTGGTTGGCTAGCGATGAAGATCGAGAGGGAGAGGCCATTGCTTGGCACCTTTCCAAAACGCTAGAATTAAATGCGGACAATACAAAAAGAATAGTTTTTAATGAAATAACGAAGACAGCCATACTGGACGCCATTGAAAATCCAAGAAATATAAATTATGACTTGGTCAATGCGCAACAGGCCAGAAGAGTCCTTGATCGATTAGTGGGATATGAATTATCTCCAGTTTTATGGCGAAAAGTTAAAGGTGGCTTGTCGGCAGGAAGAGTGCAATCTGTTTCCGTTAGATTAATTGTTGAGAGAGAAAGAGAGATAAATGCTTTTGTTCCAGAGCAAGCATTTAAAACGCAAGCTTTATTTATAACTCAAAACAACAAACCCATAAATGCTGTTTTACCTAAAAATTTTGATTCTCAGGAAGCAACCCAAGAATTTTTAGAAAAAAATGTTGCTGCTGATTTTAAGGTTAAGAGCATTGAAAAGAAACCAGCGACCAAAAGTCCTACAGCCCCATTTACTACATCAACCCTTCAGCAGGAGGCCTCTAGAAAGTTGTTTTTCTCAGTTAGTAAAACAATGAATCTTGCCCAACGACTTTATGAAGCTGGTTTGATAACTTATATGAGAACGGATAGTGTTAACCTATCAAAAGAAGCGCAGCAGGGTGCTCTTAAGCAAATTGAAAATCTCTACGGTCAAAAATATGTCAAGCCCCGACAATACAGGAACAAAAACAAAGGAGCGCAAGAAGCTCATGAGGCCATTAGACCAACTGACTTTAGTAGAAGCAAAGCCGATAATATTGATTACGATCAGTCCCGATTATATGAATTAATTTGGAAAAGATCCATTGCCTCTCAAATGAGCGATGCAAAATTAGAACGAACGCAGTTTAAAATTTCTGCGACTACCCATCAAGATTTATTTGTAGCCAAAGGTGAAGTTATCACCTTTGATGGTTTTTTAAAGGTCTATCTCGAAGGTGTTGATAATGAAAGTGATGAACAAAATGACTTGCTTCCTAAGGTCGAGGAAGGAGAGGTATTAAGTCTTAAGTCTATGGTTGCCAATCAAAGATTTAGCCGACCTCCTTATCGTTATAGTGAGGCTTCTCTGGTAAAAAAGCTAGAAGAATTAGGTATAGGTCGTCCCTCCACTTACGCACCAACGATATCTACCATTCAAAATCGAAAGTATATTGAAAAAGGAACTTCGGAGGGTGAATCAAGAAAATTTGTTCAAATTCAACTCTCAAATAATCAAATTGACTCTAAAGTACTCAATGAAAAAGTAGGTGCTAATAAAGGGAAACTTATACCCACCGATATCGGTTCTATTGTTAATGATTTTTTAGTTTCCAATTTCGAAAATATTCTGGATTATAGTTTTACTGCTAAAGTTGAAGAAAGTTTTGATCTTATAGCCGAGGGATCTGAGGACTGGACAAAAATGATTAAGGGCTTCTACAATAATTTTCATAAGACCGTTAATCATGTTAAAGAAAATGCAACGCGAGAGTCTGGTGAAAGAATTTTAGGTAATGACCCCAAATCAGGAAGAGTAGTTAAAGTGAGACTGGGAAGGTTTGGCCCTATAGCTCAAATTGGGGAAGCCGAAGACGATGAAAAGCCCGTATTTGTTAGTTTAGCTCCTGGTCAACAATTGGAAACCCTTGAATTGGAGGATGCACTTGAGCTTTTTCAACTACCAAAAGATCTTGGGATTTATGAAGATCAACTATTAACTGTTAATAATGGCAGGTATGGTCCCTACGTGAAATTTGGTAGTATGTTCGTCTCTTTACCTAATGACGAGGACCCCATGACTGTTGACCTTGAAAGAGCTAAATTTTTAATTCAGGAAAAAAGAAAGGCAGAGGCACCTATCTATACATATTACAATCTGCCTGTAACTAAAGGAAAAGGAAGATTCGGTCCATTTCTTAAATGGAGCGGAATGTTCATTAATGTTAATAAAAAATACGACTTTGATAATCTTTCTAATCAAGATATTGAAACCCTAATTAAAGATAAGATTCAGAAGGAAAAAGAAAAATTGATTCAAGAATGGCCTGCCGAAGAAATAAGAATTGAAAAAGCAAGATGGGGAAGGTCGAACATAATTAAGGGCAAGAAAAAAGTTGAATTAGGGAAAGATATTGACCCCACTAAAATAACTTTAGAGGTAGCTTTAAACTATTTAAATCCTAAAACTACCAAAAAGAAAAAATGAGTCTGGAATCCCTCGTTCCCGTTGCAGATGAAGCCATTTCTTCAATGGTACTTCACCCTAACCAGGCTCTAGGAAAAAATATTGAAATTCATTCTCAACAAAATGGATTCCCTGAATTGCAAGGCTGTGCTATAGCCATTTTAGGAGTTTCCGAGATTAGAAATTCCTTTTTTCCAATAGGTTCCTACAATACGGTTGATTTTCGAAAATCTTTTTATAAGCTTTTTCCGGGTAATTGGAATTTTAGGATTTGCGATTTAGGGGATCTTCCAAATGGCGCCACCCCAGAAGACACTTATTTTGCCTTGCGCGAAATCTGCTTGCATTTGCGTCAGCTAAATATTGTAACCATAGTAATAGGTGGGAGCCATGATTTAGTTTTTCCGATCTACCAATCTTATCAGTCTGTAAAACAATTGGTCAATATTGTTTCTGTTGACAATCAATTTGACTTTTCCCAAGAGGAGGAATTGATTTCTGGTCGCTCCTATATGAGTAGAATTATCATGGAACAGCCTAATTTTTTATTAAACTTTAGTAACCTAGGTTATCAAAGTTACCTGATTGCTCAGGAGGAACTTGATTTGATTGATAAACTTCATTTCGAAGCTTTACGACTGGGAAATATTTTGGATGATGTTGCGGTGGCTGAGCCTTTTTTAAGAGATGCCAATATTGCGGGATTTGACATGAAATCACTCCGTTGGCAAGCTACAAATAATGATTCTGGGAACCCTAACGGTATTGATGCCAGAACGATTTGTGCATTGGCGAGATATGCGGGAATCAGCGACCGTTTGGACTTTTTTGGTGTTTTTGAATTGCCAAATACCAGTATCTTCAATCAATTATTGGGTCAGATTATTTGGTATTTCATTGAAGGATACAGTCTCAGGTATGACGAATATCCTGTGATTACCAGTATTGGTTTTACCAAGTATACCGTCGCATTATCTGATATGGAGATGATTTTTTACCAAAGTGAAAAAAGCAATCGCTGGTGGTTGGAATTGACAAATCAGTCCTATTTAAATAATAAAAACAAAACAACTGCGTTATTACCTTGCACACATCAAGATTACATGGATGCTTGCAACGATAAAATACCTGATAAGTGGTGGAAAGCAATAAAAAGAGGTTAATATTTTAAACGAAAATTATTTGTCTATTTTTGCTAAGTCCCGAGATGAGGTATTGTTTTTAGTTGAGAAACGATTATATAGTGAAAAAATTTTTAGTTTTGCACCTTATTAAAGGGGATAAAAGCTCGTCAATGATTATAAAAAGATCGATTCTTTTTGTTTTTGTATTGCTTACAATTTTTAGTTGCGGTGGCAAAAAAAACAGGGGAGAACTTATTGGGGTAAGACAAAAGAAGTGGTTCCCTGAAAAACCTTACGGCATGACCCTCATTGAGGGAGGCGCTTTCATCATGGGTAAATCTGACGAAGATATTGCTCAATTGAATAATGCCGCTGCAAGAACTGTAACTGTTCCATCTTTTTATATGGATGAAACTGAGATCACTAATGGTGAATACAGACAATTTGTTTATTGGGTAAAAGATTCTGTGACCATGGCTATGCTTGCCAGAAAGGCAGACGAATTAGAGTTAGGTGAGGATAATGAAGATGGAATTGGAGAATTTTCCTTCAAAGATGCTGACACTTCCGAGCTAAATGAGTTTCAAAAATACATGCGTACGAACTATTATGATCTTAGTGAAGATTTGTACGCTGGACGTCCACTAAACTGGGAAAACGATGTTTACTGGGATACCGAAGACTATCCCGATCAAGCCTATGCTGAAGTTCTGGACTCACTTTATTTACCCCCTGAATTGTGGTATAACGGTGAAATGAAAATTGATGTCACTAAACTTATATACCAATACACTTGGTTTGATGTCGAAGGTGCTGTAGCATTGTCCAGACGCAGCAAAGAAAAATTTATTGATCGCAAGCCGTTTATAAAAAAAGAACAAGTTGAAATCTATCCTGATACTACTGTTTGGATAAAAGATTTTATCTATTCTTATAATGAACCAATGCACAATGAGTATTTCTCTCACCCAGCATTTCAAGACTATCCAGTCGTTGGAATATCCTGGGATCAGGCAGTCGCTTTTTGTAATTGGAGAACACACTTTAAGAATAGTTACCAAAAGTCTAAGGGTAAGCCACTGGTAAATAATTTTAGATTACCAAGTGAGGCGGAGTGGGAATTTGCCGCTCGTGGAGGAATACCCTCCGGAACCTATCCTTGGGGAGGTCCGTATTTGCTTAATGACAGGGCTTGTTTCCTTGCCAACTTCAAGCCGCTCAGAGGTGACTATGCGGCTGATCAGGCCGTTTATACCGTAGAAGCCAAATCTTTTTTACCCAATGATTTTAATCTCTACAATATGGCTGGTAATGTTGCCGAATGGACTAGTTCCTCTTACGACTCTGGGGCATATGAATACGTAGCATCACTAAATCCAAATATGTCTCTGAGAAGTGAAACCCGAAAAGTAGTGAGGGGAGGTTCATGGAAAGACGTCGCTTATTATTTAAGGGTGAGTTCAAGAGATTATGAGTATGCTGACACATCGAGAAGTTATATTGGTTTTCGAACTGTTCAAGATTATTTGGGTACATCGAAGGTTAAGATCAAATAAATTTATAAATTTAGTATTGACAAAAAATATTAAAAATGGATGATAAAGCACTAAAAAAGAGATTAAAAAGTAAACTTGCAATGCACATGCTCTTCGGTTTAGGTGGAGCTGTTGTGATCATTGGGGCATTGTTTAAAATTCTCCACTTGGAGATCGGCCCTATTACAGGAGGATTAGTTCTCGGTCTGGGTTTGGGAACTGAAGCCCTAATTTTTACAGCTTCTGCATTTAGTACTGGAGAAATAAAAGAAGATCACGACGATTATATAAAGAAAGTAAAGGGTCAAGGTGTAAGCACAGCATCCTCTGGTGGCGAGGAAGGACTTTCTGCAAAGATTGATCAGATGCTGAAAGATGCAAAATTAGATGTCAATCTGATGAATAACCTTGCCGACAGTATTAAAAATCTTGAAGCTTCGGCTCAGGCGCTCTCACCAGCTGCCGATGCTATTTCATCCTCTGAGGGCTACAGTAAGCAACTTGAGCTTGCTGCCGACAAGATGAATCAATTGAATCAAGCTTATTCTGAGCAAATCAATTCTGCTGGTAACAGTGCTGCTTTCAATCAGCAAGTAGGAGAAAATGCAGAATTACTCAGACAACAAATGGAAGTATTATCTTCTAATCTAGCTGCGCTCAACCAAGTTTACGACGGTATGCTTAGCGCAATGAATAACAAATAAGCGAAGAAATGGCTGGAGCTAAAGAAACACCCAGACAGAAACTCATCAATTTGATGTATTTGGTATTCATTACCATGCTTGCTTTGAACGTAAGTAAAGAGGTATTGGATGGTTTTGGCCAAATGTATGTCAAAATTAGTGATGCTAATACCAGAGTTTCTGATAGTAACTCGCTTCTCTATGAAAACATAGAAGTCAATGCCCAAGAAAAAAAAGGTAAATGGATTGGTCATGACAGAACTGCAAAAGAGATCAAAAAAGTCTCTGATGAATTTTATGCCAAGATCTCTGATGTCATAAATACTATCACTGAAAAACAAAGAGAGAAAGACCCTGAACTAAAAGAATACGCCCAAATGGATAAAGGAGAAGAACTAGACATGGTTTTTTTTAAGGAGGGCTCTGATACTGCTGCAACCGAATTTTTGGATATGATCAAAAACTATAAAATGAATGTTATTCAAGTTTTTGGCAGCCAATATCCTGATTATATAGAAATGGTTGAAGCCCGATTCTTTACTGGAGATGAAAATGATAATATTATCAACGCTGATGGACAAGACCAAAAATGGTTCAATGCCAATTATGAAGGGTTCCCATTGGTTTCCTCTTTGGCGAAGTTTACCATGATGCAGAACGATATTCGTCAAACGGAACATGATGTGTTAATTACATTGATGGGTAAAGAATTAAAAATGTCATCAACCGTTAATGAGTCCAACTATATCAGTTTATTAAAAACAGAAAAAGGAGCCTATTATCAAGGTGAAACTTTTGATGGTAGTGTTGTTTTAGGTAGAAAGGGAGGAGCACAAAACCCTAACCGCGTGGAGCTAACCTTGGATGGCAGGCCACTAACTGAAAATGATTATGATTTGATTGCTGGGGGAATTAAACTTAAAGTTAATGCGGGAAATCCTGGTGATCATGAAATAAAGGGGGATTTGGTTTTCCTCAACGAAGGCGTCGAGTCAAAAATACCTGTTGTTCAGTCCTATGCTGTTATTTCAAAACCTAATTCTGCAGTTATTTCAGCTGATAAGATGAATGTGGTCTATCGTGGCGTTGAAAACCCGATGACCATCTCTATCCCCGGAATACCGGACAATAAGGTCAATGCCTCTGCTCCTGGACTGAAAAGGGCTAGAGGTAGTAAATACAATATGATCCCTGGAAAAGGTAGAGAGATAAGTATCTCTGCGAGTGGGAGCCTACCTGACGGCCAGCGTGTATCCACTACAACAAAATTCAGAATCAAAGACATTCCTGCACCCCAAGGAACCGTTAGAAAACAAACTGGATCAATTACGATCCCAAAATCAAGCCTTGAAATTTCATCAATTGGTGCCGTACTTGAGGACTTTGATTTTGATATTACCCTAAAAACAGTGAGCTTTAAATTTAAAGTTCCTGGACAACCCACCATCAATATAAGTGGTGATAAGCTGGATGCTCGAGCTAAAAGTGCTCTGAGAAGAGCTAGAGCTGGTCAGTCCATTCAGATTTTTGATATTAAAGTAGTTAATCCCAAAAACCCTTCTTACAAATTCAAGAAAATTTCTCCTGTGATTTGTGAGCTGGTCAATTAATGTAAATCAAATGATTAAAGCGTTTAAACTTTTTTTATTAATGATTTTTATCCTAGGAGTAGTTCTTACTGCCCAAGGACAAGCTAACCTTTTAAACGCTAGAGTGCCACAAGAGGTAGGTGCATTAAACGATCAACAACTCGAAGCTAATGATGAAGCTCCCTTGGCTTATGGATTTGTAGATGATAGAGATGTGCTTTGGTCAAAAACTGTTTGGGAAGTCGTTGAATTGGATGAGCGAGTTAATTTTCCTTTTTACTATCCAACTGACACCCTAAATCTTGGGCCTGACAGAAGATCACTATTTGATGTATTAAAAAAGAATCTTAGTAACAATAATATTAAAGAGGTATATAAATCATCTTATTTTCAGGAGAGGCTTACTTACCCGGAGATTCAAGAACGTTTGGTTGCTGTTGATACAACAGATGCTGGATATGATCAGTTTAACGCAGATGGTTTTGTGGATCCTCAGTTTATTGAGCGTAGGAGAATTACTGCTGCTGAAATTCGCCAGTACAAAATTAAAGGTACTTGGTATTTTGATAAGCGTTTAGGAGAATTAAAATATCGTCTTTTTGGTATTTGTCCAGTGGCACCTGATGTTGCTATTAGAACGCAAGCTGGTGAGGAAGAAGATTTAGTAGAACTTTTCTGGATATGGTTCCCCGATGCGAGGGCCTCTTTAAACAAGAGTAAAGTTTTCAATACCAAAAATTCTTCGCAGCCGATTACATACGATCATATGTTAAATTCAAGACGTTTTAGTTCCATGATTTATAAGGAAGAAAACGTTTATGAAGATCGTGAAGTCAAAGATTACATCTACGAAGACGCGTTGAGGATGCTCTTAGAATCTGAGAGAATCAAATCGGTCATACGCGATTTTGAACAAGATATGTGGAACAACTAATTCAAAGATTTAAATACTAATAAGCGTTATCCTTTGATAACGCTTTTTTTATTTTAAACCGTGATAAATACACTGATCGTTGGTTTTGGTATAGCTGGCTTTAATTATGCTGAGCAGCTCAGAAGACAAAAAAAAACATTTGTCGTTATTGCCCCTAAAACACATAGTGCTTCCCATTTGGCTGCTGGAATAATTAACCCTACCGTGTTAAAACGATTTAATCCAGTATGGAAATCAGATGAGTTCATAAATAATGCATTAGATCATTACCAATCCATTCAGGACTTGATTAAAACAAAAGTTATCTATACCATTCCAATTCTTCGTGTTTTGTATAATACCAGAGAGCAAAATGAATGGGTCGTAGCTTCTTCAAAAACCCCGCTTGAAAAATATCTAAATAATTTACTGGTACCTCGCGACAAGTTTCAAGGAATCTCAGCACCTTTTAATTTCGGAGAAGTATTGAAAAGCGCCAGAGTAGACAATAAAACCTTGCTTTCTGCTTATGTTAAAAAGATAATTCCAAATCAATTTATCGAAGGAAAAATCGACTACGCTCAACTTAAAATAAATACTGACGGAATAGAATATAAAGGAATTCAGGCTAAAAAAATAGTTTTTTGCGAGGGCTATCAGAGTGTAAACAATCCTTTTTTTAATTACTTGCCCCTGATCGGTTCCAAAGGTGAAATGTTAATCATCAAATGTGATCGTCTTCAAGAAAATGTCATTTTTAAAGGACCAATTTTTTTATCTCCCATTGGCGAGAAAAAGTTTTGGGTTGGTGCTACCTTTAACCGAGAAGACAAAACCACAAGCATTACCGAAAAAGGAAAAAAATGGTTGATTAATAAATTAGATAAATTTCTCAACTTACCCTATCAAATTCTTGATCACATGGCTCAAATTAGAGCTACCGTGATTGATAGAAGGCCACTTCTGGGCGTTCATCCTAGATATAGCAACCTCTTTATTCTAAATGGAATGGGAACAAGAGGTGTTCTCATGTCACCTTTACTTTCTCATTGGTTATTTGAATACATAGAAAATCAATTAAAATTACCCGTTGAGGCAGATATAAAACGTTTTGAAAATAATTATTTTCGCAATCTATAAAATCACATAATGCTTGATGTCCAAAACCTCGGTGTTTCATTTGGTGGCGAAGTGCTTTTCGAAAGCCTCACCTTCAGAATTGGCGTAGGAGATCGCATTGGTCTGATAGGTAAAAATGGTGCAGGTAAAAGTACCCTTTTAAAATTATTATCATCGGAAAACAATCCTTCAAATGGAAGTATTTCACTTGAAAAAAACCGCTCTTTAGGCTATTTGCCCCAGGAGCTTGAGGTTGAAAATCATAGAACAGTTATAGAAGAGACCTATCAAGCTTTCCCAGAGCTTCTAAAGAATCAATCTCGCCAAGACGAAATTAGCGAATTGCTCAACACCCGAACCGACTATGAAAGTGATACTTATCAAGGATTGATTCAGGAGTTGAGTGATCTTGGTACAACATTCGAGCTTGCAGGAGGCTATCAATACAAAGCTCAAACTGAAAAAATTTTAACAGGATTGGGATTTAATCCTGATGACTTTGATCGACTTACTGCTACATTCTCAGGAGGATGGCGAATGAGAATTGAACTGGCAAAGATTTTATTAAAATCTCACGATATAATCCTTTTGGATGAGCCAACTAATCATTTGGATATTGATTCGATAGAATGGCTGGAACAATTTCTAATGAGATTCAAAGGTGCTGTAGTCTTAGTATCTCACGACATTATGTTTCTAGATCAAGTTACTAACCGAACCATTGAGATTGTTAACAGGAGACATTTTGATTTAAAAAAGTCCTACACTCCTTTTATGTCCTTGAGAGGTGAGATGCGAGCCCAACAGCAGGCAGCGCAGAAAAATCAGGAGAAACAAATCCAACAGACTGAAAAGCTCATTGAACGCTTTAGGGCAAAAGCATCTAAAGCTACTATGGCACAGTCACTTGTGAAAAAACTTGAAAAAGTCGAGCGTATAGAAGTTGATGCTGAGCAAACTGAGGTAATGAAATTAAAATTTCCCGTGGCCATTCAACCCGGTAAAATGATTTTTGAAACCAATAACTTAGGAAAGAGTTACGGTGAAAAGCAAGTACTCAATCATGTTGATCTTTATGTTGAAAGAGGGACGAAATTGGCTTTTGTTGGTCAAAACGGTCAGGGAAAATCTACCCTTGCTAAGTTGCTCGTAGGTGATATCGAGGGAAATGGAGGGTTGCGTTTGGGACACAATGTAAAGATTGGCTATTTTGCACAAAACCAATCTGAAACCCTGGCAGCTTCAAAAACCGTATTAAACACAGTTCAGGATGCAGCGACCAATGAGAATCGAAGTTCTGTAAGAGATTTACTGGGCGCTTTTTTGTTCAGAGGTGATGATGTTGATAAAAAAGTTAGTGTCCTCTCTGGAGGGGAACGCAATCGTCTAGCACTTTGTAAACTATTACTTCAGCCCTTCAACATCCTCGTGATGGACGAGCCAACCAACCATTTGGATATTCAGTCAAAGCACATCTTAAAGGAGGCCTTAATGAATTTTGAAGGCACTTTAATATTGGTATCACACGACAGAGATTTTCTCTCTGGATTGTGCAATCAGGTGTTGGAATTTAAAGATGGTAAAACCAAACTTTTTTTGGATGACGTAAACACTTATTTAGAGAATAAAAAACTTAACTCCCTAAAAGAGCTTGAAAAAACCCAAAAGAAAAATAAAAGTTCAAACCCGATTAAAGTTTCTGACTATGCGTTACAGAAAAAAGAAAAATCTTTAAAAAACAAGCTCAGTAAATTAGAAGCTAAAATTTCTAATTTGGAGCAAGAAATAAAGGTAATTGATTTAGAATTAGAAATAAATTATGACCAGACCATCAGCGCACCGAACTTTTTTGACAGCTACCAAGAAAAGAAAAGAGTACTTGTCGATCACATGGAAACTTGGGAACAGTTGGTGGCGGAAATAGAAAATTTAAATCAAAACTAATGTTCGAGCACTTTTTTCAATGTCCATACTGTTGGGAAGATATTTCTATGCTTTTAGACACCTCGCTAACTAGTACAGCATATGTTGAAGACTGTGAGATTTGCTGTAACCCAATTAATATTAATTACGGTTTTCAAGATCAAAGCCTAACTCATTTTGAAGCGAATAATTTGGAAAACGATTATTAGCCTACAGTGTTTGTAAGTAACGTTCGGCATCGAGTGCTGCCATACATCCAGTTCCTGCTGCTGTCACTGCTTGTCGGTATTCTTTATCTTGGACATCTCCTGAGGCGAAAACTCCTGGTACATTCGTCTTAGTCGATTTTCCGTGTGTAATCAAATAACCGTCAGCATCCATATCCAGTTGACCTTCAAAAATTTCTGTATTCGGTTTGTGACCAATAGCGATGAAAAGTCCTGTGATATCTATTTCTTCTTTTTCACCTGTTTGGTTATTGAAAATTCTTAGGCCCTCAACCACCTGTTCACCCAAAACTTCATCAATTTCGTGATTATAACGCAAATCGATATTGGGCGTATTGGTCACCCTGTGCTGCATAGCTTTTGAGGCACGCATTTCATTTTTTCTTACCAACATGGTTACCTTTGAACAGATGTTTGCCAAATAAGTTGCTTCCTCTGCAGCAGTGTCTCCACCACCTACGATAGCAACCTCCTGACCTTTGTAGAAAAAACCATCGCAAACAGCACATGCAGAAACACCTCCACCACGAAGACGTTGTTCACTTGGCAAGCCGAGATATTTAGCAGTTGCACCAGTACTGATGATTATTGATTGGGCGTGAATCTCCGTGCCATTTTCTACATAAGCCTTGTGAATTCCACCTACTTTATCGGAAAACTGAATCTTGTTTATATGTCCAATCCTCACTTCTGTTCCAAAACGCTCAGCCTGTTTTTGCAACTCCACCATCATCGTCGGGCCATCAACCCCATCGGGATATCCAGGAAAATTATCTACTTCTGTGGTAGTTGTAAGCTGACCCCCAGGTTCCATTCCTGTATATAATAGTGGTTTTAAATCTGCTCTTGCGGCATAAATTGCGGCAGTATAGCCCGCTGGACCGCTTCCAATAATTAAGGTTTTTACTTTTTCCATACAATTACAAAAGTAAATCCAATTTAGAGTAAATAAAAATATTAGTTAATATCTAATGATAAGTCGAATCATAAAACATTTGAGATATTTTTTGTTCATTTGAAAAAAATCACCATTTTGGAAAAAAGGATATTTTTAGTAACTGAGCAGACCTTATGACCACAAAAAATATTGGCCTTTATGCAGGTCCTGTTTTATTTTTTTTGACCCTTTTCTTTTTTCACCCGCCTGGATTAAGTGACGAATCAAATGCTGTACTAGCATCGACTATTTGGATCGCCTTGTGGTGGATTACCGAGGCGCTTCCGATTGCTGTTACCGCGCTTTTACCTATCGTTCTCTTTCCTCTTACTGGTGGTATGGATCTGGCACTTGCCACAAGTTCATATGGACATAAGTTTGTTTTTCTAATTATGGGAGGGTTTATTATAGCCATAGCGATAGAAAAATGGAATTTACACAAGCGGATTGCTTTAAATATAATTTACTTCATCGGAACGGATGTAAAAAGAATTATTCTAGGCTTTATGGTTGCTACAGCTTTTTTATCCATGTGGATTTCCAATACCGCAACTACGGTAATGATGCTCCCTATTGGAATTGTGATCATTAAACAATTAAAGGATAACCCTTTAACTGCGGATAGTGAAAATTTAATTTTCGGTAAGGCTTTGATGTTGTCAATCGCTTACAGCGCATCTATCGGAGGAATTGCTACCCTGATTGGTACACCTCCAAATATGGTAATGGCTGGGGTGATCTCTCAAGCATACGATTATGAAATTTCTTTTTTGGAGTGGTTTGTTTTTGGCTTTCCGCTGATGGTCCTACTACTTTTTATTTGTTGGTGGTATCTTACCCGTTGGGCTTTTTCATTCAAGCAAACTAGCTTTCTGGGAGGGAGAACGGAGATTGCCAAATTGCGAAATGAATTAGGAGCGATAACCTATGAACAAAAGGCTGTAGCCATCGTCTTTGCTTTAGCCGGTATAAGCTGGATTTCAAGGTCTTTTATAATTCAAAAAATCTTCCCCGCCATTGACGACACAATAATCGCAATTCTATTTTCGTTGGTGCTTTTTGTCCTTAACACCAAAAATAAAAATGAAAAAATCATGAATTGGAAAGAGGCCGTTAAAATGCCTTGGGGCATACTTCTACTCTATGGAGGGGGGATGTCACTTGCCAAAGCATTTGAAACGAGTGGTTTGGCTGTTTGGATTGGCGCTCAAATATCAGCCTTTGGTGTTTTTCATTTACTGATATTATTGATTTTACTGATTGCAGCCATTAATTTTCTGACCGAGGTCACTTCAAATTTAGCCACTACCGCAATGCTTTTACCCATACTTGCTCCAATAGCTTTAGAGTTTGATTTGCATCCATTTATTCTAATGGCAGCGGCAGCTGTTGCAGCCTCGTGTGCATTTATGTTACCCGTGGCAACGCCTCCTAATGCAATTGTTTTTGGCTCAGGTTATCTACGTGTTCCAGATATGGTTAAAAAAGGATTTTTCCTCAATCTAATCTCGATTATTATCATTGCCCTTGCTGTGTATTTTTTATTACCTGTAATTTGGGATATTGTACCTGATAAATTTCCAAAGGAAATTTTAGATTAAGTTTTTCTTTAAATCTGAGGTCTTTTCACAGCACATTTGTTCCATAACTTGTTTGAGTTGCGCTTTTAAGATCGATATCGTATGATCTCCGCCTTTTCTGCCAAGGGCTGACACACCATACATGAAACTTCGACCCAAAAAAGTAAATTCCGCTCCCGATGCAAGAGCCCTACTTACGTCAGCGCCTCCGCGGATTCCACTGTCCATCATCACTTTAATTTTATCAGTGTACTTTGGAGCAATCGATTGAAGTGAGGAAACCGTAGCTTGTCCTATATCTACTTGTCTTCCACCATGATTTGAGATAATAATACCATCCAGACCTAATCTGATTGCTGTTTCAACATCTTTTATTGATTCAACACCTTTTATAACCAGTTTACCCTTCCATTGATCTCTAAGTCTTTTAACTTTTTCTTCGTTAAGCCTTCCCTCAAAAGTATCATTCATAAACTTTCCGAGTTGACTTAAATTGAGGTTTTTAGGCATATAGGGTTTAAGCATTTCAAAGTTGGGTTGACCATTAATCAACGTCTTCATTGCCCATTGAGGACGCCTCATTACTCTAAGTATATTCTGTAATGTCATTCTCGGGGGCATTGAAAGTCCGTTTCGAATGTCTCTCGGACGGTATCCAAAAGATGGAACGTCAGAAAGTATGACTAGAACAGGACAACCAGCAGCATCAATTCTATTTATAATGTCCGTTGTCACTTTATTATCAGCTGGGTGATAAAGTTGGAACCAAGCCTTACCTTCGGTTATTTCCGCTATTTTCTCATAACTAGCAGTACTTACTGTGCTTAGAACAAATGGAATATTGTGATCAAATGCTGCTTTGGCGAGTATCTCAGGTGACTTGGGCCACATCAAACCCTGAAGTCCCACAGGGGCAATTCCAAAAGGAGCATCATATTGTTGACCAAAAAGCGATGTTTTTAAATCAGCCCCCGAAAAAGGGACCAGATACCTTGGCTTCAACTCTATTTTACGCAGCTCGTTGGTATTTTTATACAAACTGATGTCTTCATTGCATCCACCATCTAAATATTCAAAAGCGAATTTTGGAATTTGCTTTTGGGCTTTAGCTCTTAAATCTTCAATCGAGGGGTAGCGCGGGTTGTATTGAATTGGTTTTGCCAACAGTTATAAGTTTAGTTCTTAATTTTTATAAAGATAATCAAAAGTGAACCACAACAAACCTTGTTGGAATGTGCTCTAAATTAAAAACTTTTATTTCAATGATTTTTCTCTTTCCATTGCATTTTTTTTTAGTATTAAAAAATTCAACGTGTATTACTTTCCAAGGACGATAGTGAATTGAGTACCCTTTTTTACCAAAAAGTTATGAGAATAAAATCGCTGAATTAAGTTGGAGGTATATCCAATATAAATTTTTTCAAACTTAGAACTTTACAAAATATAAACTACAAACTCATTCATTGGGGTATAAAAAACCCTTCTAAAAGAAGGGTTGTTGTAGCGAGGGCTGGACTCGAACCAGCGACCTTCGGGTTATGAGCCCGACGAGCTACCTACTGCTCTACCTCGCGATAAGAATGCAAATTTACAAAAATTATAGCCTTTCTCCAAGGCTAACCCAAACATTGTATCTTTGTTTAATGTCCAAAACTCCTCATAAATCAGGTTATGTTTCTATAGTAGGTAATCCCAATGTTGGTAAATCCACGTTGGTCAATGCTTTAATGGGAAAAGACTTAACCATCACGACACCCAAGGTACAGACTACCAGACATCGTATTTTAGGCTTAATCAATGGAGAAAATTATCAGTTGGTTCTATCTGATACTCCGGGTATCATTCAACCAGCCTACGAGATGCAAAATTCAATGATGGATTTTGTGAAGGAATCCCTAGTCGATGCAGATGTTCTGATTTACATGATTTCTATTGAAGAGGAAGAAACCAACGACGAAATGTTATTAGAAAAAATCAAAAAAGCTAAAATTCCGCTTTTGGTATTGATTAATAAAATTGATATATCAAATCAAAAAGATTTGGAGGGTGTAGTTACCCACTGGGCTAAAGTTTTTCCTACGGCCAAAATCATCCCCATTTCTGCACTTACCGGTTTTTTTGTCCAAGAGTTACTTCAGATACTCCTTGAGCTAATCCCTGAATCGCCTCCCTACTTCCCTAAAGATCAACTCTCTGATAAGCCTGAACGTTTTTTTGTCAATGAGGCTGTCAGAAAGAATATTTTACAACACTACGATAAAGAAGTGCCCTATGCTGTTGAGGTCATTACTGAATCCTTTAAGGAGGAAGAGACGATTATTAGAATAAGGTCAGTAATACTGGTTGAGCGAAACACCCAAAAAGGAATCATTATTGGTCATAAGGGTGAACAGCTTAAAAAAGTTGGTACCAGTGCTAGAAAAGACCTCCAGTCATTTTTTGGAAAGAAAATTCATCTTGAACTTTTTGTCAAAGTTGAAAAAAATTGGCGATCCAATCCAAAACAATTAAAACGTTTTGGCTATCAGAATTAAACTACCACACGATTCCCGCATAATTCCCTTACTTTTGCAGTCAAATAAATTTAAGTGGGAGGGATTGTTGCCATAGTAGGAAGACCCAATGTTGGAAAATCAACTTTTTTTAATCGTTTGATTAAAAAGAGAGAGGCGATCGTTGACGCGATAAGTGGTGTTACTAGAGATCGTCATTACGGAAAATCAGACTGGAATGGTGTAGAATTTACCCTAATAGATACAGGAGGATACGTAGAGGGCAGTGATGACATCTTTCAAAAAGAAATTGATAAACAAGTTAATCTTGCCATTGAGGAAGCTGATGCTATCCTTTTTATGGTCGATTTGGAAGATGGAATTACAGGTATGGATGAAACCATAGCGCAATTACTCCGCCGATCTCATAAACCGATTTTTTTGACTGCCAACAAAGGGGATAATGCCAAAAGGCAACAGAATACGATTGAGTTTTATGCCTTAGGCTATGAAAATATATATTCCGTCTCCGCAATCAATGGGAGTGGGACTGGAGAACTGTTGGACGAATTGGTTAAAGTCCTTCCTCAAGACGGAGAAAAACCCGAAGATGAACTACCCCGATTTGCTGTAGTAGGACGGCCCAATGCTGGAAAATCGTCATTCATTAATGCATTAATTGGAGAAGATCGCTATATCGTTACCGATATTGCTGGAACAACTAGAGATAGTATTGACACCAAATACAACCGTTTTGGCTTTGAGTTTAATCTCGTAGATACAGCAGGGATCAGAAAGAAAAGCAAGGTTAAAGAGGATATAGAATTCTATTCCGTAATGCGTTCCGTAAGAGCAATTGAGTACTGTGACGTATGTTTACTTTTGGTAGATGCTACTCGGGGATTTGATGGGCAAGTTCAAAATATATTTTGGCTCGCTCATAGAAATAATAAAGGGGTAATAATTCTGGTTAATAAATGGGATTTGGTCGAAAAAGAAACTTTATCTACCAAGATCTTTGAAGAACAGATTAGAGAAAAAATAGCACCTTTTACAGATGTTCCTATCGTTTTTATTTCAGCATCAAACAAACAGCGAATTTTCAAGGCGATTGAAACCGCTGTTACCGTTTTCAAAAACCGTTCAAATCGAATCCCAACCCGAAAGCTTAATGATATACTACTTCCAATTATAGAAGCTCAGCCCCCCCCGTCTTTGAAAGGGAAATACGTTAAAATTAAATTTTGTACGCAATTACCTACACCTCATCCGCAGTTTGCTTTTTTCTGTAACCTTCCACAATACGTCAAAGATCCTTACAAAAGATTTCTAGAAAAGAAAATAAGGGAACAATATGATTATAACGGAGTACCAATTCAGTTATTTTTCAGAAAAAAATAATTTAAAGACTATCTTTCAGCAGCTTTAAATCAGCTTTTAATTTTTCTAGTTTTTGAATAATAATCTGGTTGTCTTCTCCTGAATATTGTTTGAGTTTTAGCTGTTTTTTAGCCCCCTCTATGGTCAACCCTTTTTCTTTTAGCAAATGGTAAATTTTTTGGATATTTACCACATCCTCTGGAGTGTATTTTCTAGCACCGCTCTGCTTCTTTTTAGGTTGAATTTCTTTGAATTCCTTTTCCCAAAAACGCAATAAGGAAGTATTTACGTCAAATGCTTTTGCAATTTCTCCAATGCTGTAATACCTTTTCTCGGGGAGGTTAACGAGCATTAGTCCATGGATTGGTTTTCCTGGTTGGCAAGATTAAGCATGACATCAAACTCTTCCGCTGTCAAATTACCGGAGTAGTAGTTTAGAGGATTTACCCTTTTGCCATCCTTAAAAATCTCATAGTGTAGGTGCGGCCCTACAGACCGACCTGTGCTACCCACATAGCCAATTACATCGCCACGCTTTACCTTTTGTCTTCGTCTTACATTATAGTCGCTCAGGTGAGCATATAGGCTTACATAACCAAAACCGTGGTCAATACGAATGTGTTTTCCATATCCTGCAGATCGATTATCCGCCCTTCCCACTATTCCATCTCCTGAGGCATATACAGGTGTGCCACGGGTAGCTGTAAAGTCCATCCCTTGATGGAATCTTCTTTTTTTGGTGAAGGGATCTGTGCGATAGCCAAAACCTGATGCCATACGTTTTAAATCGTTCTTGTGGATAGGCTGAATGGAGGGCATTGCACCTAAAAGTTCTTCTTTTCTTTTAGCTAAACTTTCTATTTCTTCAAGTGAACGTGACTGAACAACAACTTGTTTGGTTAATACCTCCAAACGCTTAGTAGTATTTATGATAAGTTCAGAATTGTCATACCCCTCTAACTCTTTGTAACGATTTACTCCACCAAAACCCATTTTTCTTTGCTCCTCAGGAATTGGGCTGGCTTCGAAATAAACTCTATATAGGTTGTTATCTCTGTCTTCTAAATTGGCCATAACTTCTACTATTTGCTCAAATTTCTTATTGAGCAACTCATATTGTAACTCGAAATTCTCAATTTCTCGAGCTTGTAAAAGTTCTTTTGGTGTATTTAATGTATCTGTGTTCAGTAATACAAACAAGGTGATTAAACCAAAGAAAGTGGAAGCCAACAAAAAAAGAATGAGACTAGAAAAGGCTGCAAAACGTTTTCTTTCAACAGGTAAGTAAGAAAGCGTCTCTTTGTCGTAATGATATTTAACCTTTGCCATTGGTAATACGCTTAAAGTTATATTTCATTCAAAAACTTGAACAAATATACTAAATATATAAAATCCACCCTTCCCAGATTGATTTTATAGGCTTTGCTCTTAAACTAAAAAACTATATTTGTACCGGTTTTAAAACATCGAAGCCATTTATGAAAGCTGCTGAAATAAGAAAACAATTTCTTCAATTTTTTGAATCTAAAGCCCATGCGATTGTCCCCTCCGCACCAATGGTAATAAAAGATGATCCAACGCTAATGTTCACTAATGCGGGGATGAATCAATTTAAACCTTATTTTTTGGGTCATCAAAAACCAAAAAATACTCGTATTGCTGATACCCAAAAATGTCTCAGAGTTTCAGGAAAACACAATGACCTAGAAGAAGTTGGTATTGACACTTATCACCACACTTTTTTCGAAATGTTGGGCAATTGGAGTTTTGGAGATTACTTCAAAAAAGAAGCCATTTCTTGGGCTTGGGAATTATTGACCGATGTCTACAAAATCAATCCAGATAAATTATATGTCACCATTTTTGAGGGTGATCCCAATGAAAACCTTGCCAGAGATAATGAGGCCTATGAATTTTGGAAATCCCTAGTGCCAGAGGATAGGATATTATTAGGGAATAAAAAAGATAATTTCTGGGAAATGGGAGAGCAAGGTCCTTGTGGTCCCTGTTCAGAAATTCATATTGACATCAGAACACCAGAGGAACAAGCCAAAACCCCTGGAGCTGATTTAGTCAACAATGATCACCCACAAGTCGTTGAGGTATGGAATCTTGTATTCATAGAGTTCAACCGAAAGGCAGACGGTAGTCTAGAACAATTACCTCAGAAACATGTGGACACTGGTATGGGATTCGAAAGACTTTGCATGGCTTTGCAAGGTAAAACCTCTAATTATGATACGGACGTTTTTACTCCATTAATCAAAGAAATTGAAACCCTCACAGGATCAAAATACGGTTTTGATGAAAATACAGATCGCGCCATTCGTGTGATTTCAGATCACCTGCGCACCGTATATTTTGCAATCGCAGATGGGCAATTACCAGCCAACAATGGTGCAGGCTATGTAATTCGTAGAATACTTAGAAGAGCGATTCGATATGGATTTACTTTTTTAGATCAAAAAGAACCTTTTATCTTTCATTTAGTCGAAACCCTCAACCAGCAATTAAACTCAGTTTTTCCCGAGTTAGAAAAACAAAAAAGCATTTCTTCGAATGTCATACGTGAGGAAGAAAGTTCTTTCCTTAAGACACTAGATCAGGGTTTGAACCTACTGGATTCCTTACTAGCGGCCTCCCAAAATAAAATCGTAAGTGGAGCGAAGGCATTTGAATTATACGACACCTTTGGATTTCCTTTAGACCTGACGGCTTTAATTGCAAGAGAAAGAGGGTTTGAAATCGATGAAAAAGGATTTGATCTTGAGATGGCCAAGCAAAAAGAGCGATCTCGAGCAGCTGCTGTTTCCGTCACTGATGATTGGCAAATAGTTGCTGAGGATGACGAAGAAGAATTTGTAGGATATGATTTACTTTCTACTCCCGTTAAAATCACAAAATACCGGAAAGTAAATACCAAAAAAGAAGGAGCGTTTTTTCAATTAGTATTCAATATGACCCCTTTTTACCCAGAGAGTGGTGGACAGGTAGGGGACAAAGGTTATCTCGAAGCCCCAAATGGAGCTATTCACTACATCGTTGATACCAAAAAGGAAAATGATCTTATCATTCACTATTCTCAAACACTACCAATTGACTTAAATCAAAAATTCAATGCTGTAGTAGATCAAAATCAAAGACATAAAACTGCCTGTAACCATAGTGCAACTCATTTGATGCACCAAGCCCTCCGTTCTGTATTAGGGGAGCATGTCGAGCAAAAAGGATCTATGGTACATTCTGGGATGTTAAGATTTGACTTTTCTCACTTTGCAAAACTCACTGCTGAGGAAATCATAAGCGTTGAGCAATTTGTAAATGCAAGAATAAAAGAACAACTCCCTCTGGAGGAAAACCGAAGTGTTCCATTCAACCAGGCAATTGCTTCAGGGGCAATGGCCTTGTTTGGTGAAAAATATGGCGATACGGTTAGAACCATTCGTTTTGGTCAATCGATAGAGCTTTGCGGAGGAACTCATGTGGAAAATACTGCAGATATTTGGCACTTTAAGATTTCCTCTGAAGCCGCAGTTGCAGCAGGAATCAGAAGAATAGAAGCCATTACCGGAGAAGCAGCCTTAGCTTATTTTGAAGACCGAAGTCAACTCTTAGACCGGGTCAATGGACTTTTAAAAAACCCTCAAAATCTTCCCAAAGCCATTGAGCAACTTCAGGGAGAAAACAATATTCTAAAAAAGGAAATCAATGAGCTAAAACGGTTAAAAAGTAAAATTTTAGCCGAAGAAATTAAAACAGAAATTCAAGAAGTTAGCGGCGTTGCCTTTTTGGCAAAATCTGTCGATCTAGATGCCCAGTCAATGAAAGATATCAGTTTTGAATTAGGAAAAACCTATGAAAATCTATTTATGCTTTTGGGTTCATCACAAGGTGGTAAAGCTATTCTTAGTTGCTATATCTCCAAATCATTGGTGAGTGAAAAATCGCTTGATGCAGGAAAGGTAGTTCGTGAATTAGGAAAATTTATTCAAGGAGGCGGTGGAGGTCAACCCTTTTTCGCCACAGCAGGTGGGAAAAACCCCGAGGGTATTCCACAAGCTTTAAGTGCCTCTAAGGAACTTATTTAGGATTACATTTCCCCTTCTGGCGGGTAATTTTGTAGAATTTCGGCAACAAAGGTTCCAATCCGCTCATCACGATTTTTAGTGTATTCACTTATACCACCTTTACCTTTTCCTTGCCACACCAATTGTTTTGTTTTGGCATCAATTAAATCTATATACAATGCCCCCTCAGTTCGAGAACTCACACTATTGAAGCTAGGTCCCCAAAACCAAGGATTCCATCCCCAGCCCCAAAAGCCACTATTCATGTTGTCAATGTAGACCTTTTCTTTTGCTGTGGTATTGATACTGATTAAAAGGTCTGGCATTTCAGACTTTATCATTGATTTACCAGACAGCTGATTATCAATCGCCTTTAGAATCCTTCGCTTGTCTAAATCGGAAATTTCCACTTTGTCAATTCCAGGTTTAAAATAAGCATAGGTTTTGTATTTTGAAAAATCAACTCCAGAATCATGGTCTGTAAAAACACTGACAGAGCTACAGCTAAATAGCATCCCTAGCAATAATAAAAATATATTTCTCATGATGATTTTTATAAAACAGGTGCAAAAACTATGCCGAAACTATTTTTCAGTTTTGGGGTCGAATCCGTAAGGACAGTGACGACAATTACTGCGACAACAATATCCCCTCTTAAGGTGGTATTGCTCTGTAAATACTCGGTAACCTTCTGGGGATAAGTAGAAATCTTCTTTCTCTAATGGTAGGTCTGACTCCATATTTAAATTCAAAGGTAATTATATTTCAAGTTTATCCCTTAATTTTGGTAAGTACATCTTTTCCAAAATGCCTTTATTTCAAAATCAAAAAGCCGTAAATCAGAAACTAGTTGACATAGATGGCTTCGAGATTACCCTTAAAAGGGAGGATTTATTACACCCCACGGTTTCGGGTAATAAATTCAGAAAATTGAAATACAATTTAAAACAGGCTAAAACAGAAGGACATCATACACTTTTGACTTTTGGAGGGGCATTTTCGAATCACCTTGCTGCTACTGCTTCTGCGGGTAGAATTCAAGGATTTAAGACCATAGGTGTGGTAAGGGGAGATGAAAAAGTTCAAAACCCCACCTTACAATTTTGCCAAGACCAAGGCATGAATTTATTCCCAATTAGCAGAGCGACTTATCGCGAAAAAGATACGGTTCATTTCCATGAGACTTTAAAACAGAAATTTGGAGATTTTTATTCCCTTCCAGAAGGAGGAACAAATCAAATTGCTGTTCGTGGTTGTACTGAAATTCTTACAGCAGCTGATAAATATTTTGACGTAATTTGTTGCAGTGTTGGAACAGGAGGTACCTTAGCTGGATTAATCGAAAGTGCCCAGTCGCATCAAATGGTATTGGGTTTTACCGCCCTTGAGCATCAAAAGATAACACGAGAAATTGAGCGGTTTACCTCAAAAAAAAACTGGGAGATCAATCACGACTATGTGTTTGGTGGGTATGCCAAAGTTTCTTTACCATTGATTAAATTCATTAATGATTTTAATAAAAACTTTAAAACTCCTCTTGACCCCATTTATACTGGAAAGCTACTTTTTGGTATTTTTGATATGATAAAACAAAAGCAATGGAATTGGGGGAAACGCATATTGGTAATTCATACTGGTGGCTTGCAGGGAATTGCCGGAATGAACCAAACACTAAGTAAAAAAGAATGGCCGAAAATCCAAGTTTAAATACCGTTTTTATAGTACTACTAATGTTCGCATTGACTGGCTGTGGAGGGGCAAAAAAAGTCACTACCCGCTATACCAAAGCACCAGAGAAGGTTTTAAAAAAACAGGTAGACAAGCAAATTAAGGTAGAATTTAAAAAATACAAGTCTACAAAAAAACTAAGTGTTGCTGAAAAGGTCAACAATTATGTAGCCACTTTCTCTCCCGTGGCGCTTGAGGAAATGAAAGCCTACGATATCCCCGCAAGTATCACCCTGGCGCAGGGAATATTAGAGTCTGGTATGGGCGACAGTCGTTTGGCAGTAGCTGCCAACAATCACTTTGGTATTAAATGCCACAGCGAGTGGGGTGGAAAACGGATTTACCACGATGACGATGAGAAAGGAGAGTGTTTCCGAGTTTACAAAGACCCGAGAGCCTCCTATCGTGATCATTCACTATTCTTGACTACCCGTTCCCGTTACGATTTTCTTTTTGACCTCAAATCAGACGATTATAAAGGATGGGCAAAAGGGTTGAAGAAAGCCGGTTATGCCACCGATCCCAAATACCCCGATAAGTTGATTAGCTTAATTGAACGTTATCGGTTAGACCGTTATGATTCTAAGAAAAAAAGGAAACGTCAAAACGATCCTCCTGAAGTTGTGCAGCAACCTGTAACTAAAAAATTACATCTCGTTCAAAAAGGCGATACGCTCTATTCCATTTCCAAAAAATATAATGTAGATATGAAATCATTGGTTCAAGAAAACCAGCTTGAAGACAATACCATTTTTTTAAATCAAAATTTAATTATCCCACTATCCAACTAGTATGCGATACCAAAGAAGCAGTGCTCTATTTAAATCCGCCCAAAGGGTTATTCCAGGCGGGGTAAACTCACCAGTTAGAGCTTTTAAGGCCGTTGGTGGTACTCCAGTTTTTGTAGAAAAGGCCAAAGGAGCCTATTTGTATGATGTGGATGGGAATACTTTGATTGATTATATCTCAAGTTGGGGCCCTATGATTCTAGGACACGCCTTTGAACCCGTTATTGAGGCAGTAAAACTGCGTGCAGAAAGCGGAACCTCCTATGGTATGCCCACTGAGTTGGAAACCCAGATAGCTGAGTTGGCAGTACAAATGGTTCCCAATGTTGATAAAATTAGAATGGTCAATTCAGGAACAGAAGCTTGTATGAGTGCCGTTAGATTGGCACGAGGATATACCCAAAGAGAAAAAATTATCAAGTTTGCTGGTTGTTACCACGGGCATTCCGATGCCTTTTTGATTCAAGCAGGAAGTGGTGCCGTTACCTTTGGGGCACCCAACAGCCCTGGAGTAACACAAGGTACTGCTAAAGACACCCTATTAGCAGAGTACAATGACTTGGAACTTGTAAGCAATCATTTTGAACAACATCCTGAGCAAATTGCCGCCATCATCGTTGAGCCAGTTGCAGGAAATATGGGCTGTATTCCTCCACAAGATGGATTTATGCAGGGATTACGAAAATTGTGTGACCAGCACCAAGCCCTATTAATTTTCGATGAAGTAATGACTGGTTTTCGATTGGCTAAAGGAGGCGCTCAAGAAAGTTTGGGCGTGACTGCCGACCTTATAACTTATGGTAAAGTTTTGGGTGGTGGGTTACCCGTAGGAGCTTTTGCTGCCAAGGCAGAAATCATGAATCATCTCGCTCCTGAAGGGCCCGTATATCAAGCAGGTACACTCAGTGGTAATCCACTTGCAATGGCAGCTGGTTTGGCCATGCTTACTCACCTCAATGAAAACCCCGAGGTTTTTGACCGACTTGCAAAAAAAACTAAATCCATAGCGCTGGGTATGAAAAACCTCTTGGTCAAAAAAGGTATTCCTTATCAAATCAATCGTTATGGTTCGATGATGTCACTACATTTTACAGATCAAGCTGTAGTAGATTTTAAAACGGCTGCATTGGGAAATAACGAAAATTTTAAAGCCTATTTCCACGGTATGTTGGATAGAGGGGTATACCTGCCTCCCAGTGCTTTCGAAAGCTACTTTTTAAATGATGCTTTGTCCGAAAAAGACATCGATTTTACCTTATCGGCATTTGAGGATTGGTTAATAAATAAAAAATCTTAAGCAATTTTTTATTCAGACTGGAATAAAAATATCATCAAAGTCAACCATACCTTAATGATTTTATAGACCGTTTGTCTTGGATGATATGTCCCTCTGAGTTAAAGGTATTTTTTCATTTAATGCTTAGTAATCATTAAACGATTTGAATACCATGTTATTGTTTTTATTTTAAGTCAATAAACCAAAAACCTATTTGCTTATCTTTTTTACTATTAGGTTTTTTGTATTCTCTTAAGACTTTTTCACCTAACTCAAATCCTACAGGTTTTTTAAAAATGGGTCCATCATAACAAAACGTATTGTACTCTCCATTTTCACCGCATGGGTCTACGTTGTCTGGTAAATCTTCGAGAAAAGTGGAATCGAGTTTTCTTCCTAAAAAAGAAGGATCAAGTAGCTCATTATTTAAACAGACAACTACCGCTTTAAATCCCAGGGCAATAAATTCAAGAAGCAATGCTTTGGTATCTTTTTTCCAAAGAGGGAAGTGACAAGTGATACCTTGAAGTTGCTTCTCGCGATATGCCCTTAAATTTTCCAAAAAAATATCGCCAAAACCACAATCAGTATAGCCGTCCTTTTTTAGCTGATCGACCTTTGTAGTCATTAACGTACCATATTCTTTCATTGAGGGCTGTTCAGGTAATTCAATTGTACTTAAAGGAAGTCCTAAAAAATCAATTTGTTTTTTTAATAAACTTCTTCTTAATCCATGCATGGATACACGATCATGGGTGGCATTCACAGTGGTGAGTAATTGGTCAATATTGAGCTTCTTGTTTTTTTGAAGGTAGTAGAGTGCAAGGGCAGAATCTTTATCAGTGCTCCAATTAAAGTAGGTTTTAGTCATAGATTTATAATTATTTCAATTGAGTGTCGACAGTATTTGGTTGGCTGTTATATACTTAGTGGGTAATTATGCTGGGGCTTTATAGACTTTAATCTACTTCCACATGAAGATTCAGGTGATTTATTTAACTTCTCTTTAAAAGCAATTGCACGATAAAGCTATATTGTTGATGAAAGTCGTTAGAAACTAATTCTAGGTTTTTCATTTTGTAAAATTTAGGTGAAATAAAGCTATGAATTATTTCCGGATGACTTCATTTTTAATACTTTTTTCTATTAGTGATAGAGGTAAAAAATGTTAATCAACTTTAAAATTATTTGCTACATAATTATAAATAATCAAATCCTTAAAATAAAAAAACCACTACTGTTTGAGTAACAGAAGTGGTTTTTAACTTAATTAGAGTTTTTTACTCTCTTCTCCGAGGAGGTCTTTCCTTTTTCATAGCACCATTTTTCCCCATTCTATTTCTACTTTGTTCAAAGGCCATTCGCCTGTTCTTACCTCTTGATTTCTGCCATTTTTCATACTGATCGGTATCTAAAATCGATTTTAATTGTTCCTGCATCGCTGCTTGCATTTCCAAGAAGTGAAGTTTTCTATCATATTCTGAAAGCTTTTCTGATTTGGCTTTTTCTCGATGGGCTTTTATTGCTTCCATCTGGCCTTCCAAGCTTGCCTTGACTTTTTCTTCTTGGGCATCGGTCAGATCCAATTGCAATCGCATTTTTTTGGCTTGAAGAATAGCAAGCTGTTCGGGGTTCATTTTTTCTTGCTTAGCATGCATTGGTGGTTGTGCCAATAAAGTAAGGGGCAAAGTAAGCATTAGAGTAATAATTATTTTTTTCATAGTATAAATTTTTGATTACACTAATGAGATGCTAAGCTAACTAAGAGGTTTAATGCTTTAAGAAAACTTTAGGATTTTTGGGGAGCGAATTAGCCGACCAGTGCCACCCAGATTCCTTGATCATCTTTGGAGACTTTGGCGAGCTTATTTTGAGTGAGGTCCTTGATTGCTTTGTCCCATTTTTTATTGCTAAGCTGTGCTTGTTCTTTTAATAATGGAAGCGCAATGGGGCTTTCTTTCTTTAGCAGATCAAAAATCAATTTTTCCTCATCTGAGAGAGCAATCGCTTTTTTCTCAGGTTTCATTTGCGGGAAAAATAGTACTTCTTGAATAGAGCTGTTATTGGTTAATAGCATGGTGAGCCGGTCAATTCCAATTCCAATACCAGAAGTAGGCGGCATACCATATTCAAGCGCTCGAAGAAAATCTTGGTCGATAAACATCGCTTCATCATCCCCCTTTTCGCTCAGGGTCAATTGGGCTTCAAAACGTTCTCTTTGGTCAATCGGGTCATTAAGTTCCGAATAGGCATTCGCCAATTCCTTTCCATTGACCATCAGCTCAAAGCGTTCCGTTAGTTTTGGGTTACTTCGGTGTTCTTTAGTCAAGGGACTCATTGACTTGGGATAGTCGATGATAAAAGTGGGTTGAATGTAATGATGTTCACATTTTTCTCCAAAAATTTCATCGATCAGCTTGCCTTCTCCCATCGTGTCGTCAACTTCAATTCCCAGTTCCTTTGCAGTTTCTCGTAATTTATCTTCATCCATTTCCGAAACATCAATTCCCGTATGGATTTTAATGGCTTCAAGGATGGGTACCCTTGGGTATGGGGCTTTGAAATCAATAGTCTTCTCTCCAACCTGAACTGCAGAAGTATTGTGGGTATTTATGGCTACTTTTTCCAGTAAACGCTCTGTCATATCCATCATCCAGAAATAGTCTTTGTATGCCACGTAAAGTTCCATAACCGTGAACTCCGGGTTGTGTGTTCGATCCATTCCTTCATTTCGGAAGTCTTTAGCAAATTCATATACACCGTCAAAACCTCCTACGATCAAACGTTTTAAGTACAATTCATTTGCAATCCTCAAGTAAAGGGGAATATTTAGGGCATTATGATGTGTTAAAAAAGGTCGTGCTGCTGCCCCGCCTGGTATAGGTTGTAGGATGGGGGTCTCTACTTCGAGATAATCCATTTCGTTAAAAAAACTACGGATACTGTTGGTGATTTTCGTGCGCTTAACAAATGTATCTTTGACTTTTGGATTCACAATCAAATCCACATATCGCTGGCGATAACGTAACTCGGGATCATTGAACTCGTCGTAGACGTTGCCCTCGGCGTCTGTTTTCGGAAGCGGAAGGGGGCGTAGGGTTTTGTTAAGGATTTGAAATGATTTGACCATAACCGTTTTTTCTCCTACTTGAGTTGTAAAAAGCGTGCCTTCTAACCCAATAATATCTCCGATATCGAGTAATTTCTTATAGACTTCATTGTAAAGTGTTTTGTCTTCTCCTTCACAAATTTCATCGCGATTAAAATATAGTTGAATCCTCCCATTACTATCTTGTAATTCTGCAAAACTCGCCTTTCCCTGAATTCGTCTTGACATTAATCGTCCTGCGATAACGACTTTTTTACCTTCATTAAAATTTTCTTTTATAGATGTCGAATCCGCATCTATGGGAAATAGTGCAGCAGGATAAGGATCAATACCTAAGTCCCTTAGTGCCTGTAACTTTTCTCTTCTTACTCGTTCTTGCTCTGAAAGTTGCGTCATAAATCCTTAAGATTTGTGCAAAGATAAACAGTCTCAAGCAATCGGGAATCAATTTTCCTATCTTTGCATAAAATGGGAGTCCATTGAGTTTTTGGCGCGTACTTTTATCGATTTTTTCCCCCCCGCTAGCGGTAATTGACCAGGGCTGTGGCTCAATTATCATTGTTTTTTTATTGACCCTTTGCGGTTGGGTGCCCGGGGTTATTGCCGCGCTGGTTATTTTAAACAATCCCGATCGGTGGAATGATTAAAAACAAAAAAGTAAAGATTACTGAACTTGGATTACTGCCCTACAGTGAGGCATGGAAACTTCAAGAGGACTATTTTTCTGAAATAATTGCAGTTAAGCGTCAAAATCGCGCATCCGATCAGCCAATTCCTTCACCAAATCATTTGTTAATGGTAGAACATCCTCCGGTCTTTACGCTAGGGAAAAGTGGTAAAATAGAACATTTACTCGTTCAGGAAAATGCTTTAAAATCGAAGGGTATTGAGTTTTTCAAAACCAATCGTGGGGGAGACATTACATTTCACGGCCCCGGCCAATTGGTCGGTTATCCCATACTCGATTTAGATAATTTCTTTACCGATATTCACAAATACCTTCGTTATTTGGAGGAGGTAATCATCAAGACGCTTAATGATTTCGGACTAAAAGGTGCTCGAAGTGACGGAGAAACTGGCGTTTGGCTAGACTTAGACACCCCTTTTGCCCGAAAAATATGTGCTATGGGGGTGCGTGCCAGCCGATGGGTTACTATGCATGGATTTGCTTTAAACATCAATACCGACCTTTCTTATTTTGACTATATCGTCCCTTGTGGAATTCAAGGTAAAGGGGTGACTTCCCTTGCCAAAGAACTCAAAAAGGAAGTCGATCCAGCTCTAGTTAAGGCTGCGGTACTCAAACATTTTTCTGAAATTTTTGAAGTGGAAATCATCGATTGATTTCATAAACCAAAATACTGTTGTCTTCTGCTGTCACAACCATTTCTAGTGCCTTGTCCTTGTCACTATTAGACAAGTCTATTGCTGAGTTACCATAGACAGGAAAACCCTCTACCGCTTTTCCGTTGCTGTAGAAAAGATAAACTTTTTGAGCTTCTTGATCGGTAGTGCTTATGTAAAGTGTATTGTTTAGATAAAAGATTTTTGGTGAGGTGTAATTTCCAAAAGGAAGTATAACGGGTATGCCTTTGATGTTGAGATTGTTCTCGGATAAAGTTACCAGTGATTTGGTTGTGGCATCTATTTTGTGATTTGGACTTAGCCCAAGGGAGGAGGTGACCTTGTTCCCCCTAGTATCTATTTGAATCAGGCTGCCCTCTCGATTTGTTGTAGCAAAGGTATTCAGATAGGAGAAAATTTCATTGTCACTAAATTTAATGTCACCTTTCACTTTTATGCGATCCAGTCCAGTGCGGGAAACAATTTTTAAACGATTGTTCTCCAGAGGCATGACGATATAATCTTTCCCCTGAAATCGCAGGTGTTTCGGTGCGGAAAGAATTGGCGCATCAACTTTTTTAAGCTTAAAGCCATTGACCCTTTTTCCATCGCCATTATACATGTAAATCGACCTGTCTTGTGTGACTAAAAAACGGTAGTTGCGGTTATTGTCATAATCAAAAATGGCTAAGGGTAGTGGTTGGTTGCTCTTAGGTAATTTGATGTTAAAAGGCTTAACTATATTACCATTTCTGTCTAAAACCATTAGCCTGTTTTGAGTCCTAAAAGCCATCTGTAAACGTTTATTTTTATACAAATCCACTTGTTGGATGGGGCCAATTATTTTAGCATCTAATTGTTTTTTCCAATATAATTTTCCAGTATTGGAAAATAAGTAGAGGATATTTTCTTGGTCCTGAACGGCAATATCCATTCCATTATTCCGGTGATTTTTTAGCCATTGGGGAGGGATGGTAGCTGCTTTGGGTAACGCGATTGAAAAGGAATTGTTGACACCTCCTTTATTTTGAAATGGTTGATCTTTTTGAACACTTAGGTGAAGGTGTGAAAAGTCCTCTTCCCCAACCCCTTGGAATACGACTAGAGGATAGTCCGATACGGGGAGTGTTGACAGCCCTTTGGTAGTGTTACCATTATTTTCCCAATAGTCGATCAAGTTCTTGGTTTGTCCAATCCAGAGGAAAGAATTTTCGTTGGCCAACCGCTCCTTAAGAGCCTTAAAAGTTGGATTTTTACCCAAGGTATTTTGGTCAATATAGTTAGTCAATAGATTTTTTAGTCCGCTTTCCGTTTCACTTAAGATCAAATAATCTTCATATAGACATGACCATGCTGGACTGACTTTTTGTCCAAAACTGGACAACAAACTGATCAGTTCTTTGGGTAACTCAATTTTACTATAGCTAGCTCCTCGATAGGTTTTTGGTTCAGCATTTCCAAGAGTAAAATCAGGAATATCTTCCAGTGAATTTAGGTGAAAAATCACCGACTGTTCCGTTCCAGCATTTACCCATCCAATTTCACTAACCGAATTGAGGGGGGAGAAATCTATTTTATTCAGGGGGATATTCGCACTTCTACTATAATCCTTAAAATTGTCCTCAAACTGTCGCACATTATCAACGGTTATACTTAAATAAGAGGTGAAGTTTTTAGGAACTATATTGTGGAGGTGTGTTTCTCTTGGCTTAAGAGATTTGATAAGGTTTAGGGCGTCTGGGATGGAATCGTTTAAAAACGCAACGCCGTCAAGAGAGAAATAATCTCCTTCAACCTCTAAATCTAAGGCTAACCATTGTTTTCCAGTTTTAGGAAAAAGAGGTGTGCTGGGAAAAACTGAATTGAACAGGGATTTGGAGGATGGATGAATAAAAAAGTTAATGGTCAGATCTTGGTCGATGCTTTCTGCCAACTGAAAAAATTCAGGACTGGTTATTCCACGATTTTTTCTTTGAAAATTTCGTATACCATTTTCAACCATTAGTTGGGATTCAGCGATCATTTTCAAATTCCCCAGTTTGGAAATATAAAATGTTTGCCCTCCTTTATCAATAGTGCCAATAGTCTGTCCGCTATATTTAAGTTCTGTTTGATAAGTGATTAAGGAGTCTGCAGGGGTTGTTTTTGTGATAAAACCCACTGCATTTTGATCCTTTCCGATGGGCGTGATACAATATGCAAATGGAAGTGGGGTGCGCTGTGGGGTAATATTTTTTATGGTCTTTTTTAGACCAGGTTCTAATTCAAAAATTTTTAACAACAATTCTGAGCTGCTAAGCGCTAAGGTATCATTCACCTGAATTACAATGGAAGTGTTTTGCGGAATCGCCTCCATGATTTGAAGGTTTTGGGGGATTTTGTCAGTACAACCTGCAAGGGCAAGGAAAATGAAAAGGGGTAGATAATATTTTATCATATCAACCAAAAATATTAAAACTCCCACTCTTGTTTGGATTAATTCAATGAATATATTCCACTAACTTTTCAACAATAGGAATCATTATTACTTAAAGTTGAGTTCCAATTGTTTTGGGAGCAATTGAAAAGATTTTCGGTGGTAAGGCGATGGTCCATTGAGTTTTATGGCTGCTCTGTGGACTTTTGTTGGATAGCCTTTATTTTTATACCATTGATAGTCAGGATACTCTTCATGAATTTTTTTCATGTAGTCATCTCTGTAAGTTTTTGCCAAAACTGAGGCAGCGGCAATATTCAGGTATTTACCATCACCTTTTATTACACATTCATGGGGAATATTGTCATAAGGGTGAAACCGATTTCCGTCGACTGCGATAAATTCTGGTTTTTTTTTCAGTTGTTGCAAGGCCAAATGCATGGCTTTAATGCTGGCATTTAGAATATTGATTTGATCGATTTCCTGGGGGTAGACATGGGCATACGAAAATGACACAGCTTGCGTCTCGATCAATGGACGTAGTTCATATCGCTGCTTTTCGTTGAGTTGCTTGGAATCATTTAAAAAGGGCAAATCAAAAATTTTGGGTAATATCACAGCAGCAGCAGTTACTGGTCCTGCCAAACACCCTCTGCCGGCTTCATCCGTTCCTGCTTCAATCTTAAATGAAAACTGTGCTACTAACAATGTCAGATTTTCGTTTACCTTATTAAAGACAATTTAAGTACATTTATTTTAACTTCGCATCAAATTCGTTTTAATGAGGCGACAGTTTTCTGTTTTTTTTCTACTGTTTACCACCTTTGCATTTGCTCAAGAGATTGACAACATCCAACAAAAGGATTCTGAGAGTAATAACACCCTCGAGGTTGCTGGTTTTTCCGTTCCTGTGCAAGCAGTAGATAGCTTGTCGGTTGCTAATGATAGTATTATAGCAGCAGCTGTCCCACAAATTAGCCAAAAGGATTCGATTCGATTTTTGAATTTTTCACTCCCTAAATTGGGGATTCTAAAAAATGTGGTCATCAAAACCCCTGAAGAGGAACAGGCAGATTCTTTGCCTAAGAGATTTCAGATCATGGATCGAGTGAGTTTAGATCACGATAGTAGATTGCTTTCAGTGGAATTATTTACTCAGCTTTTAGACTCTTTTTCATTAGAGAGAACGGAGTATAAGTTGCGCCAAATTAAGCTTAGAAAAATTGCCCAAAAACCGATTAAAGAAATGAACGAAATAACGGTTGAGGATTATAAGATTTTCTATTCAGATGGAACCGAGACCCATTTGGATACCACCCTTAATATTAATAAGGATTATCGTTTTAATTACTTACGGAAGGATTATTTTGAATTATTGACTTTCCCTAATACTGGTGAAGGTTACAATAAACTTGGCTATGATTTCCAGGGGCAGAAGAAAACCCCCCAAATCGGTGCTAGGGCAAAACATTTTGCCTACATGGAGGAGGAGGAGACACCATATTTTGAGGTGCCCACTCCAATGACAGAACTTTTTTTTAAATCTGTTTTTGAGCAAGGTCAAATGGTAGATGCTTTAATTACGGTCAACACCTCCCCAAGGTTTAATTTGTCAGTAGCACATAAGGCTTACCGATCTTTGGGTAAATACATCAATACACTGGGAGGGGGGACTAATGTTCGCTTTACCACACATTATACTTCCAAAAATTACCGTTATCGGCAGCGCTCCCATTTTGTAGCGCAAAAATTGGAGAATCAAGCCAATGGAGGGTTGGATTCTTTAAGTGTTTACTATTTTGAAAAAGCGGTGGATGAACTTGAATACGATGGTTTTTTGGATCGATCTAGACTGGACAATAATGTAGAAGTAGATAATACACTTTCAGGAAGACGTTATTTTATCGATCAACAATATGATGTAATAATCGGTGGAAACAATAAGATGTTTAATTACGAACGCCCTAAAATTTTGACTGTAGGGCATAAGATAAATTATGAGATCAAAAGGTTCATTTATCAAAATACCGAAGCAAATAGTTTTTTTGGAACCGTATCAGGCACAGCTACTTTCGGTGTTAAAAACTATTTGGACACAACGGATAATGAGTTCTATGCCATTTATAACAATAAAAATCTAGGACAGCTCAAAGCGGGAATCCGTATCATTAATTGGGACTACTATATTGTTTTTCCAGAAGATCAAGGCATGGAGGTGCCTGTAAACCGAGGGCCATATCCCACAGCTATTAAAGCCAATCAGTTTGCGCTAGATGCCTACTGGAAGAAAACCTTCCTTAAATTTAACTTTAAGGCGGAAGGTTATTTTTCAGTTAAAAAGGAATACGCTACTCAATTTTTATCTGGCGAAGTCAATAGGGAATTTAACAACGAATTTTTTGTCAAAGCCAAACTTAGTCTGCGTACCCAAGCTCCTAACTTTAACTTTTTCCTTAATCGAAGTAATTATATCGAATACGACTGGTATAATCCGAGTCTTAAAAACCAGCAATTCAATACGCTAGAATTTATGCTAAGTCATCCCATATGGGGGCATATTCAAGGTAAATATGAGCTGATCAATAATTATACTTATTTCAGAAACCTGTTGCCTTTTCAAAGGAAAATTTCATTTTCAGAAACAACCAATAAGCTGGAAGAGGAATTGTTGGTTGCCCCAGAACAATCTGAAAATCAGATCAATTATCTAAAGTTGAGATGGAACAAACAGCTTAATCTGGGTAAATTTTCGCTGGCCAACACATTGCAGTATCAACAAGTCACTCAGAACGGTGCTGAGGAAGCTTTCAAGCCACTTAATGTGCCCGAATGGAATGTTAGAAGTTCTCTATTTTTCTCAAGTCAACTATTTGGTAAAGCTCTTTACCTACAGACCGGTATTACCGCACAGTATTTCACAAAATATTATGGTGACCGTTACAGTCCTTTAATAGGTGAGTTCGCCTCTCAGAATCATACTGAAATAGGAGATTTCCCAAGAATAGATTTCTTTATTAATGCTAAAATCCAGCAAACCAGGTTGTTCTTAAAGTTTGAGCATATTAACGACGACAGAACAGGCTACAACTATTTTGCTGCACCATTCACACCTTATCGCGATTCATTTTTGCGATTTGGTATCGTTTGGAACTTTTTCCAGTAGTCCTATTAAACGGCGATTAAATCACCAGCCTTATTTTTTTGTGGAAGACTAGAAGTCCCCATCAGATAGGTGTCAATCTGGTGAGCTGCTTCACGACCCTCTGAAATTGCCCAAACTATGAGTGATTGTCCCCTCCTAGCATCTCCAGCAGCAAAAATATTTGATTTGTTGGTTTGGTATAATTTTTCTCCTTTCACATTACCTCTTGGATCAAAATTTAGTCCGAATTGTTCAGGAAGTGATTTATCGGGACCAGTAAACCCTAAAGCCAATAGAACTAAATCGCAGGGCCATTCTTTTTCAGAACCTTTAATCTCAATCAACTGAGGACGTTGACCAGGAATTTTTTTCCACTCTACTTCTACGGTTACTAAACCTTTTATGTTTCCATTGGCGTCACTTACAAATTCTTTGGTCAAAATGCTCCATTCTCTATGACTTCCCTCTTCGTGGGAAGAGCTGGTTTTGAGCTTAAAGGGCCAGTATGGCCAAGGATTTTCTTCTGTTCTACCATCAGCCGGTTTGGGCATTATTTCGAAGTTGGTAACACTCTTTGCACCTTGTCGATTGGAGGTGCCGATACAATCAGAGCCTGTGTCTCCTCCACCAATTACGATGACATTTTTATCTTTTGCAAGATATTTAGCATTGCGCTCATGTTGTCCGTCAACGGCTTTGTTGTTGTGGGGTAAGAAATCCATTGCCTGCACAACACCTTTTAAATCGGCACCAGGAATTGGAAGTTCTCTTTTAATGGTTGAACCAGTACAAAGTACTACTGCATCAAAATTAGCTTCGATTTCTTCGGCTGTTATGGTTTTACCGACTTCAACGTTACATTTAAACTCAATGCCTTCAGCTTCAAGAATTTCCAAACGTCTATCTATAACATTTTTTTCCATTTTAAAATCTGGGATACCATATCTTAAAAGACCTCCAATTTTATTGTCTCTTTCAAAAACGGTTACCTTATGTCCAGCACGGTTTAATTGTTGCGCCGCAGCTAACCCTGCGGGTCCAGATCCGATTACAGCAACTGTTTTTCCCGTTCTTGTAGTTGGAGGCTGAGGCTTAATCCATCCCTCAGAAAATCCTCGTTCAACGATGTATTTTTCGATTAATTCTATCGATACTGGCGGATTAATAATTCCCAAAACACAGGCTTCTTCACAAGGTGCAGGACACAATCTCCCGGTAAATTCTGGGAAGTTGTTGGTTGAATGTAAAATAGTTAAAGCTTTTTCCCATTCATTCTTGTAAACCGCATCATTAAAATCTGGAATTAGGTTACCCAAAGGACAACCACTATGACAAAACGGAACACCGCAGTCCATACATCTTCCAGCTTGCTCTTGTAACTCCTCAGTTTTGGGAGCAACAGTAAATTCTTTATAGTCTTGAATACGTTCTTCAGGAGCGATTACTGGCTCCTTCATTCTGTCGTATTCCATAAATCCTCTTAACTTTCCCATAATCAATTAACTTTTGCTTCTTCGGCTTCTTTTTCTAAAATCTCTAAGGCCCGCTTATAATCAGTAGGCATAACTTTGATAAACTTTTTAACGTTTGTTTTCCAATCGTCCAAAATGTATTGAGCACGAGAACTATTGGTATAATCAACGTGGTTATTGAGTAACTCAAAAACCTTGTCTTGATCTTTTTCGGTAAGGTCTTCTAATTCAACCATTTCAAGATTGAATTTTTTATCGTCAAACGTACCGTCATCACTGCAAAGGTATGCGATACCACCGCTCATCCCAGCAGCAAAGTTCCTTCCAAATTCTCCTAAAACAACAGCAATACCTCCGGTCATATACTCACATCCGTGATCTCCAATCCCTTCGACTACAGCAGTGGCTCCGGAGTTTCTGACACAGAAACGCTCTCCTGCAACTCCGTTAATATAGGCTTCTCCAGTCACTGCCCCATAAAGTGCAACATTTCCGATGATGATATTCTCACTGGCTTTAAAGGTGGCCTCTTTAGGTACTTGAGCGATGAGTTTCCCTCCAGATAATCCCTTTCCAAAATAGTCATTACTATTACCGATAACTTTTAGGAATAAGCCTTTTGTAGCAAAAGCACCAAAACTTTGTCCTGCAGTTCCTGTGAAATAGATACTCAGTGTGTCTTCGGGTAAACCATTCGCTCCGTGAATTTTGGAGATTTCATTACTCAGTATAGCTCCCACTGAACGGTCAGTATTTTTAATTTCAAACTCGAGATGTTGAGGATCTTTTCGGTAAATGGCTGTGTGGGCTTTGGATACAATTTTAAAATCTAATACGTTTTCAAGCCCGTGATCCTGTTTTTTAGTATTGTAAGTGTCTACGTAATCTGGTACCTGAGGCTTGTATAAGATTTTAGACAAGTCGATGCCTTGCGCTTTGTAATGCTTAATAGCTCTATTCATATTTAGCTTTTGAGACTGTCCGACCATTTCAGCTACAGTTCTAAAACCAAGGCTTGCCATAATTTCTCTTAACTCTTGCGCGACGAAATACATAAAGTTGATTACGTGCTCAGGCTTGCCCTTAAAGTTTTTGCGTAGCTCTGGATCCTGAGTGGCTATTCCCACAGGACATGTGTTGAGGTGACAGGCACGCATCATGATACAACCTGATGCCACGAGTGGTGCAGTAGAGAAACCAAATTCTTCAGCACCTAACAAACAAGCTACTGCTACATCTCGGCCAGTTTTCATTTGCCCATCACATTCAAGTACGATTCGCGAACGCAAATCATTCATAACTAAGGTTTGCTGCGCTTCGGCAATTCCAAGCTCCCAGGGGAGTCCAGCATGTTTTAATGAAGTTAAAGGGGAGGCTCCCGTACCACCATCATAACCTGAGATCAGTACTACATCTGCCTTCGCTTTTGCAACACCTGCTGCAATGGTTCCAACACCAACTTCAGAGACTAGCTTAACGTTGATTCTCGCCTCACGATTAGCATTTTTTAGATCAAAAATCAATTGTGCTAAATCCTCGATGGAATAAATATCGTGGTGGGGCGGGGGTGAAATCAGTCCGACATAAGGGGTAGAATTTCTTACAGAGGCGATGTAGGGATTTACCTTAGGTCCGGGTAATTGTCCACCCTCTCCAGGCTTAGCACCCTGTGCCATCTTAATCTGTATTTCTTTGGCAGAGCTCAAATAGTGACTTGAAACCCCAAATCTTCCAGACGCTACTTGTTTGATAGCACTATTTTTCCAGTTACCATCCATATCAGGTTGGAAACGCTTTGGGTCTTCTCCTCCTTCACCAGAGTTACTTTTACCTCCTATACGATTCATGGCAATAGCGAGGTTCTCATGTGCCTCAGCACTAATGGAACCTAAAGACATGGCTCCAGTTTTGAAACGCTTTACAATTTCTGTCCAAGGCTCTACTTCATCCAGAGGAATAGGATCAAAACTTGAAAACTCGAACATCCCTCTCAGGGTCATCAGCTTCTCGCTTTGCTCGTTGATTAATTTGGAGTAAACCTCGTAAGTTTCGTATTTATTTTGTTTAACTGCCTGCTGTAACTTTGCAATTGAGGCAGGGTTTAACATGTGTTTTTCCCCATCTCTTCTCCAACGATAATCTCCACCAATTTCAAGAGACATTCCGGGAACGTTTTTACTTTCAAATGCTTTGTGAAAACGCTTGTTGATTTCTTTTTCTATTTCATAAAGCCCAATACCCTCAATTCTCGTGGCTGTTCTACAGAAATAAGTTTCGATGAATTTTTCGTTTAATCCTAAGGCTTCAAAAATCTGAGCACCTCGATAGGAGTGTAAGGTTGAAATTCCAATTTTATTCATCACTTTGACTATTCCCTTAGCAATGGCCTTGTTGAAATTGTCAATTGCTTTTTCAACTGTTACCCCTTGAATGATTTTTTGTGAAACCTGGTGAGAAATGATCTCATTTACCATGTAAGGGTTAATGGCACTTGCACCATAACCGAACAGTAGAGAGAAGTGATGTGGTTCTCTAGGCTCTGCAGATTCAACGATAATTCCAAACAGAGATCTTTTTTTGAGTCGTTTTAAACCGTGATGGGCATGAGAACAGGCAAGTAACATCGGAATTGGAGCCAGTTCAGGAGAGACGCCTCGGTCGGATAATATAACGATATTGGCTCCCTGGTCCACAGCACTCTCGATATCCAATATCATTTGATCTAACGCAGCTTCTAATCCATTGTGCCCTTTGTTAATATCATATAAGGTGGATATGGAAGCGGCTTTAAAGTTATCGTGCTTAATGTATTTTATTTTATCCAAATCCTCATTAGAGATTACGGGATTCTGGATTCTCAATTTTTTGCATTGTTCGGGGACTACATCAAAAATATTGTGGTCACTTCCTATAGATAAACTGGTATCAGTAACAATCTCCTCACGAATTCCATCTAGTGGAGGGTTGGTGACCTGAGCAAACAATTGTTTAAAATAGTTATAAATCAGTTGAGGTCGATCAGAAAGAACAGCAAGTGGCGTATCTGTCCCCATTGACCCAATGGCTTCTTTGGCATTAACACTCATTGGATTTATTAATGTTTTTAAATCTTCTTGTGTGTATCCAAATAACCTTAAACGGGTCTCAAAATCTTCTTTTTCGACAGGAGTTTTGTTGCCGGTGTAGGAAACTTCTTTGAGCTCCAAAAGATTTTCATTCAACCATTTTCTATAGGGTTTTTTACTGACAATCTCACTTTTAATTTCTTTGTCTTCAATGATACGACCTTCGTCCATGTCCACTAAAAACATTCTACCAGGCTCTAATCTGCCGTGATGTTCTACATTGTCTGGTTCAATATCAAGAACACCAGTTTCCGAGGACATGACAACATAGCCATCTTTGGTGACCGTGTATCGAGAGGGCCTTAAACCATTTCGATCTAGCAACGCTCCGATGTATTTACCATCGGTGAAAGGAATTGAAGCCGGTCCATCCCATGGTTCCATTATACAAGCATTGTACTCATAAAATGCCTTTTTGTCATCATCCATAGAAAGGTGTTTTTCCCATGCTTCTGGTACCATCATCATCATGGCTTCGGGTAAAGATCTACCCGTTGCCAATAAAAGCTCTAACGCCATGTCCATCGAAGATGAATCTGATTTGTTGGGCAATATGATCGGTAATATTTTTTTGATATCTTCTCCAAAGGCATCGCTTTTCAAAAGCTCCTCCCTTGCTTCCATTCGGCTGTAGTTTCCTTTGAAAGTATTGATCTCTCCATTGTGACACATATAACGGAATGGTTGAGCCAAATCCCAAGTGGGGAAGGTATTGGTTGAAAACCGCTGATGTACTAGTGCCAATCTTGTGACCACAAGTGGGTCATTTAGGTCACTGTAGTATCTATTGATATCCTCTGGAGTTAATAAACCTTTGTAGATAAGGGTGTGGGTTGAAAAACTGGGAAGGTAAAAATACTCCGCTTGTGATAGTTTGGAGGCTTTGATTTGATGTTCAGCAACTTTTCTCGCAATAAAAAGTTTGGTATTGAACTCTTGCTCACTAAGCTTTTCGTCTCCCTTTCCAACAAATATTTGTTTGACATGCGGTTCAGTCTGAGCAGCTATCGCACCAACTTGACTTTGGTCAACTGGAACATCACGCCATCCTAAGATTGATAAACCCTGTCTTTCGATTTCATTTTCAAAAGTAGATACACAAAAAGTTAACTGATTTTCCTTTTTGGGTAGGAAAACCATTCCAACGGCGTATTCATGAAATTCAGGAAGATCAAAATCACAATTTTTCACAAAAAAATCGTGGGGAATTTCAATCAAAATTCCAGCACCATCACCTGTTTTTCCGTCTGCACTTACCGCACCGCGGTGTTCAAGCTTAACGAGTATATCAAGTGCTTTGTGAATGATATCATTGGTTTTCTTGCCTTGAAGGCTACAAATGAATCCAGCACCACAATTATCGTGTTCATTTTCGGGAGAATATAATCCTTGTTTTTTGGGTAGCATCTATACAATGGTTTTTTTTGCGATTTACAAAATTAGCTGTTTAAATATTAAGCCCAAATGTTTGTCAAATACAATCATTTACATTTATCAAATTACGAATTTTAGCCCGAAAAACTGAAAATTGTCCAATCAATCCTGTGATTTAATAATATTTTTCTAAAATATATTTTTGTAAAAATCTAATTTTACTTCCCTATGGCTGAGACATTGAAAAAACAAGAATATTTCATCATCGGAACCATGTCAGGAACATCTCGGGACGGTTTGGATTTGGTCTATGTAAAATTATCTAAAGCGATCTCTTGGGATTACGAAATTTTGGCTGCCAAAACCTATGGGTACTCCCCAACATGGTTTAGTAAATTGGGAAATGCCATAAACTTATCCGATATTAAATTAGCGGAATTAAATAAAGACTATTCCAATTTCCTTGCAGACCAAATATTACATTTTATTAAGGAATTTAATATTGTCAAAATTGATGCGGTAGGTTCCCATGGACATACAGTAATCCATCAACCTGATCAGGGGGTGACTTTTCAGTTGGGAAACCTAGCCATGATTGCAGATAAAATCAATAAGCCCTTTATATGTGACTTTAGAATTCAGGACGTGTTGTTAGGTGGTCAGGGAGCACCGCTGGTGCCTATTGGAGATCAATTGTTGTTTCACAATTATGACGCTTGTCTTAATCTTGGTGGTTTTTCTAATATTTCCATAAAAAAAGGAAATAATATAATCGCATATGATATCTGTGCACTAAATACCATCTTGAATGCGCTTGCTAATCAGATTAATTTACCATACGATGCTGCTGGAGTTCATGCTAGACAGGGTGAAATTATAAATCCGCTTTACCAAGAATTACAGGAATTGCGCTACTATGATCTACTTCCACCAAAATCATTAGGCATAGAGTGGGTCAACGCGCATGTTTTGGTGATTTTAAAAAAATATGTAGATCATAATGTTCGGGATTTGCTGCACACCTATACCATTCACTCAGCAAACCAGATCGCAAAGAACTTAAATTCCATTTCTGCGGTTCTCGTGACGGGAGGTGGGGCTTTTAATGATTTTTTAATTTCTGAAATAAAAAATAAAGTTTCCTGTGATGTTATTGTCCCTAGCGCAAATTTGGTCGATTTTAAAGAAGCCATAATTTTTGCATTTCTATCAGTACTCAAACTAAGGGGGGAAGTGAATTGTCTCGCTAGTGTGACAGGGGCAAAATACGATCATTCTTCAGGAAAAATATTTAATCCAAACACTTAAAATTATTGAGATAATTCCTACTTTCGGAAACGAATAAAAAAATCGAATAATTTTATTTTAAACTTTTATGGAAATTCTTCTTATCGCTTTATTTGTCATGGGTTATTTGGCAATAACGCTTGAACATACTCTAAAAGTAGACAAACTTATACCCGCCCTGGCGATGATGGCAGTTTTGTGGGCCATAGTTTCTGTTTTCCATCTTCCTGTTTTTGAGGTGGATGTAATTTTAAAACAACTCACACCCACCCATATTGAGGAGGCACTTCTTCATCATTTGGGAAAGACTGCTGAGATATTGATTTTCCTTCTGGGAGCAATGACCATCGTCGAGATTATCGACTACTTTAATGGCTTTGCAACGATCAAGAACTTTATAAAAACTAAATCAAAAAAGGGATTACTATTTATATTTTCGGGACTTGCTTTCATTCTCTCCGCGATTATAGATAATCTCACTGCAACCATTGTACTGATTACTATTCTACAAAAAGTAATTAAAGTTCGTGATACTAGAATTTGGTTTGCAGGCCTGATTATTATTGCTGCCAACGCTGGTGGTGCTTGGTCACCTATTGGGGATGTTACTACTACCATGCTTTGGATTGGTGAAAAAGTAACTACGGGAAAATTAATTCTTAATTTACTGATACCCTCACTTGTTTGTATGATTGTACCAGTTCTACTCGCAACAACTTTACCAGCTTTTAAGGGAGACATTTCTGAGGATATTGATCAAGGTTCATCAGATGATGATGTTCACCCATATGGTCCGACTATGCTATATCTTGGACTTACAGCCATTATTTTCGTTCCGATATTTAAGATATTGACCCATCTTCCTCCTTATGTAGGAATGATGCTTTCTCTGGCGGTGGTTGCCACATTTGCAGAAATATTTAGTAGTGCAAAAATTAATATTTCCTCCATTGATCAAGATCACGAAGAGCACTCTAGTCATAGTCCAGTCCACAGTTCTTTATCTAAAATTGAACTTCCGAGTATTTTATTTTTCTTGGGGATCTTAATGGCTGTAGCTGCATTGGAATCATTAGGCATGTTATTTGAATTCGCTGGAACTCTCAATGCTACCATACCAAATTCGGATGTTGTTGTAATGCTTCTTGGCGTTGGTTCTGCTGTAATTGACAATGTTCCTTTAGTGGCTGCCAGTATGGGAATGTTTTCTCAGTTGACAGACGATCCACTTTGGCATTTCATTGCTTTTTCAGCTGGAACAGGTGGCAGCATGCTGATTATTGGTTCTGCAGCTGGTGTTGTCGCAATGGGTATGGAAAGAATTGACTTTTTCTGGTATCTCAAGAAGATAGCATGGCTTGCACTAGTAGGTTTTATTGTAGGTTCAATTACCTTTATCTTGATGCGAGACTTTATTTTTTAGACAATTAAAATTTTTTTTTATCTCAGACGTTATCATTAATAGACTAATTTAGTGATGATGATATTAATTCAAGAATCTCCACTGCAAACCGAAAAAACTATTTCGCTGGTTGAACTTATTAAATCAGGAGGATTAGGCGGTCAGCTAATCATCGGTCTGCTTTTTTTATTGTTGATCATTGTTGTTTACATCTATTTTGAACGATTATTTGCCATAAAATCAGCCTCAAAAATTAGTAGTAATTTCATGGATCAGATCAAAACTTATGTTTTGAATGACAAAATTGAAGGTGCTCAAGCCCTTTGTTTAAGTGAAAATAAACCCGTAGCGAGATTAGTAGCCAAAGGACTTTCAAGAATCGGTCGTCCGTTAGAGGACATCAGCAAAACCATAGAAAATGCAGGCCGGCTTGAGGTGTACAAGCTGGAAAAAAACGTAAGTATTTTAGCAACCATCGCTGGAGCTGCTCCTATGATTGGATTTTTAGGGACCGTTATCGGGATGATACTTTCCATTTTCGAAATTTCCAATGCTGGTGGAAACATTGATATGCAATTGTTGGCAGGTGGTCTCTATACTGCCATGACCACAACTGTGGCTGGATTGATTGTTGGAATTGTAGGTTATATTACCTACAACCATTTAGTCGTAAAAACCAATAAGGTCGTTTACCAAATGGAGGCTATTTCACTAGCGTTTTTTGATTTGCTGAACGAACCCGTTTAAAATGAATTTAAAAGGTAGAAATAAAATTTCCCCGGAATTTAGCATGTCCTCAATGACGGATATTGTTTTTCTGTTACTAATATTCTTTATGATTGCTTCTACACTTGCGAAAAATCTAAATACGATAGATGTAAAGCTCCCACAGGCAAAGGGTAAAACAGAAAATAGAAATACCGTTGCGGTATCCATTAACAATCGCTCACAATTCTTTATTGATTCAAAACAAGTTTCTAAAAGCAATATGGAAAGTCAATTGATCAACAGGTTAAAAGAGTCAAAAACCCCTGCTATTGTTTTAAGAGCTGAGGAAAAAGTCCCTATAGATCAAGTTGTATTCATTATGAACTTCGCAAATCAAAACGGTATTAAAGTTGTTTTGGCCGTTGATTCCCAATGAAATATTTAAAGACAAAGCATGAGAAAAAATCAGCGGTCATAACTTCATTGATCACTGCGCTACTAATTCTTTTGTTTTTTCTATTGGGATTAAAATATTATGACCCTCCCATTAGTTTTGGCATGGAAGTCAACTTTGGAAATGCTAATCAGGGAATGGGGGAGAAGGCAATCAGCCAAGCGGAAGTCGCTAAGGCGGCACCCGATTTAAGACCATTAAAGCAAACCCCAAAGGCTACGCCTAAGCCTGTAGCTCAGCCTAAGGTTGTGACGCAGGAAACTAGTGCAGTTGCAGTACCATCAGAAAAGCAGGAAAAAGAATTAACGAAAGTCGAAAAAATTCCAGAAAAAGTAACTCCCCTAAAACCCGAGGTGGATCAATCCACTAAAAATATTTTGTCCAAACTGGTCAATCAAAAGAAAACCGACCAAAAACCTACTATCCAAAGTGAGGGCAATGATGATTTACTTGGAGATAAGGGTAAGGCGGATGGCAACCCCTATGCCAATAGTTATTTTAGTTTATCTGGTCCAGGTGGAATGGGAAAGGGATTTGGACTAAACGGTCGGCGATTAGAATCTCGAGGCAAGGTTGTTCAAGAATGCAATCAAGAAGGGGTTGTAGTAGTCAGGATTACGGTAAATCGGGAGGGAGATGTTGTTGCTGCTGAGCCAGGGGTGAAAGGAACGACCAACACACATCCCTGTTTGCTAGAACCAGCCAAAGCAACTGCAATGCTTCATAAGTGGTATCCTGATCGCCAAGCGCCACCTCAACAAATTGGCTTTGTGGTGATACAGTTTAAACTCGGTGAATAGTTGGAGAATTACGATGAGATATTAGACTGGATGCTCGCACAATTGCCCATGTACCAAAAAAAAGGTGCTCAGGCATATCGTCCAGACCTTAGCAGAATGGAGGAATTTTGTTCTCATTTAGACCATCCTGAAAAAAAAATTAAAACCTTACATGTCGCTGGAACTAATGGAAAAGGCTCCACAGCTCATATGATGGCATCGGTTTTACAAGAGGCTGGATATCGAGTAGGTTTGTACACCTCGCCTCACTTGAAGGATTTTAGGGAACGGATTAAAATCAATGGTGCACTTATAGAAAAGAAATACATCACCAAATTTATTCAACAGAACATTGCCTACTTTGAACGTGCTTCTCTATCTTTTTTTGAGATGACTGTTGGTTTGGCATTTAATTATTTTTTTGATCAAAAAGTTGATTTTGCTGTAATCGAGGTAGGTATGGGTGGCCGTTTGGATGGCACTAATCTCCTACATCCCGAATTAGCTGTAATTACTAATATTGGCTTTGATCACACTCAATTCTTAGGCAACACATTAGCTGAAATTGCTGGGGAAAAAGCGGGAATAATCAAGCTTAAAACTCCTGTTATTATTGGAGAAACGCATAAAGATACTTGTGAAGTTTTTGAACAAAAAGCAAAGATGTTAGACTGTCCAATCATTTTTGCTGACCAAAAAGAAAAGTTAGCGTTTCACTGTGATCTGAAAGGAAGCTATCAGCAAAAAAATATTCAAACTGCTGCTGTTGCATTGCTGCAACTTAACATAAATCGTAAAATCATCAAAGCAGGACTGAAAAATGTGATTCCCAATACGGGTATTCAAGGCCGTTGGCAAACTCTAAACAATCGCCCATTGACCATTGCTGATGTAGCCCACAATAAGGAGGGTTTGGATTATATAATCCCTCAAATCAAATCCCAATCCTTTGATCAGCTTTATTTGGTTTTGGGTTTTGTCAATGATAAAGCGGTAGAGAAACTACTCCAATTATTTCCAGCAAATGCTACTTTTTATCTTGCAACGCCGGATATACCCAGAGCACTTCCCCTTTTGGATTTAGAAAAGATTGCAATAAAACTAAATTTAAATTATACCATATTTCCTTCCGTGGTAGATGCGATGTCTCGAGCTCAAGCTATGGCTATGCCAGAGGACTTTATCTACGTTGGTGGAAGTACTTTTGTCGTGGCTGAGATAATTTAAATGACTATATTTGGATTTAACTACTATTTATAAACTTTATGGATCGATATGAGGAACTGGTAAGCTCAAACCCAGAAAACTGTTCGGCAACCGAATATCGGTACATCGGCGCTTTAATAGAAAAATACGCCCCAGGTAATATCCTTGTTTTTAGTGTGGGAAGGGACAGTAGTCTCTGGATGGATCTCAATAAAGGGGGCAACACTGTTTTTCTGGAGGATGTAAGAAAATGGATTAAATTCAGCAGGAATATTACCCCTGAAATTAACATCGTGAAGGTCAACTATTCGACCAAACGCAAAAATTGGAAAAAATTATTGGGTCAAGACCATAAATTGCAAATGCGTTTACCCGATTTTATTAAAAATACCGTTTGGGATTTGGTTTTTGTGGATGGTCCACGAGGATATGACGATAAAGTACCCGGTCGAATGCAAAGTATCTTCTCTGCAGCAAAATTAAAAACACGAAACCTGATTCTCCATGACTGTGATCGTGAGGTCGAAAAGACATATTTCATTGAATACATTGGTGCTCCGACACATATTGTAGAAAAGTTATACCACAAAGAATTTGTGTTTGACTAAATACGTTAGATGCGTATAATTTTTGGTAATGTTTTTTTGACTATTCAATGAATAACGTTCAATTGATTTTTAATGCTTGAAAACCCTCAGGTAATGATGCTGAATAATCATATTTTTTTATATTTGCCAAACTTATTTCGGGCGCGTAGCTCAGTTGGTTCAGAGCACTTGGTTTACACCCAAGGGGTCAGGGGTTCGAATCCCTTCGCGCCCACAAATGATAGTAAGGCTTCCCGTAAATAGGAAGTCTTTTCTTTTTTAGGACTCTCACAAAACTCTCACAAAAGCAGTATATTTTGAGTAAAAAAAACCTCCACTTGGGAGGGTAAAGTCAGCCTGAAGGAAAGAACGGTTTCCAGTTAGCCATTTTAATTAATGATTAGTACTACCTATCCAAACCAGGTGTCTTCGTAAAGGTTTCCTAAGTCACTATTATTGATGGAGATTTACTTTTAAGTTTGTTATAATAGAGAAGAAATCTTAAAAGTTTTGCTTAAATCAATTAATCACTCAACATTAATAAATTGATTACTTGGAAGAGAAAATGGAATTCATCTTTTCTTTCTCTTCTTTCGCAAGCTCAGCGTCAACTAAAATACGACCACTATGCTCATCGGTAATGATCTTTTGTCTGGAAGCGATTTCCATTTGAATCTGAGGGGGGATTGAAAAGTAAGAGCCTCCAGAAGCTCCTCTTTCTATGGGAACTATAGCCATTCCGTTTTTGACGTTCTCTCTAATTTTCTGATAAGCTTGAAACAGGTGTTCCTCTATTTTAGTTTGAAACTCTTTAGACTTCTTTGCCAATAGTGTTTCTTCTTTTTCAGTTTCTTTAAGAATTTCGTCCAACTCACCTTTCTTTGCGTCCAAATGTTTTTTACGCTCGTCTAGTTTGACAGTTAGCTGCTCAATAGCCTCTTGCTTGAGTTCTTTTTTGGCTGAAAATTCTTTAATTCGCTTTTCAGCTAATTGTATTTCGAGTTCTTGAAACTCTTGTTCTTTAACAATGGAGTTGTATTCGCGGTTATTTCTGACATTTTTCAGATTTTGCTCATACTTTTTATGCTCTTCTTTGGCAACTTCAATTTTATTCTTTTGTTCTTTGGTCTGAAAATCAAAATCACTGACTTCTTGTTGGAAGTTTTCCAAGCGTTTATCTAGTCCAGCGATTTCATCTTCTAAATCTTCGACCTCTAGGGGCAATTCGCCTCTCACATTTCTTATTTCATCTACGCGAGAATCAATTAATTGTAAATCGTAAAGAGCTCTTAGTTTGTCTTCTACGGTTACCTCAGTCTTTTTTGCCATTTAAGAATAGTTTACAGGGTTGCTATTAGATTTAGATAAAGCGATTGCAAAATTAGGTAATTTTTTGATAAGATGATCAAGTATCAATTTTTTTGTGAACTGTTCTGTTTCATAATGTCCTGCATCGATAAGCAGTATTTGATTTTCCGCTTGAAAAAAATCGTGGTATTTAAGGTCTGCCGTAATAAAAGCATCAGCACCAGAATTCCTTGCAGCTTTAATTGCAAAGCTTCCTGAACCCCCAAGAACAGCAACTTTTTTAATGCTTTTACCCATTTTTTTGGAATGTCTCAAAACATTAGTATTTAATTTTTTCCGTACCCAATCTAAAAAATCTTCCTCCTCCATTTGATTCTCTATTTCTCCTATACTTCCCATTCCAATTGTCTGATTTTTATTCTCAAGTGCATATATTTCATAAGCGACTTCCTCATAGGGATGATATTCAAAAAGTGCCTGGAGTATTTTTTGTTGCGCATGAAGTTCGAAGATTAAATTTAACTGAAGCTCGTCTACCTCAGTTCTTTTGCCCTTTTCTCCAAGACTTGGATTACTATTTTGGTTGCCTTTAAAACTGCCTTTACCTAATGAGGAGAAACTGCATTCATCATAATTACCGATCGCTCCTGCGCCAGCCTCATAAAGTTTATCCAATAGGTTTGCAGCATCGTTTTTTGGTACGTAAGTAGTGAGTTTACGTATGGTTTGCTTTTTGGGTATAAGTATCTTGATCAGATTTAAACCCAAGTTTTCCGCTAGGTTATGACTTACGCCATAGCGATGATTATCTAGGGCAGTGTGAATGGCGTAGATAGCAATATCGTTTTTAATTGCCTTGGCAACTACTCGTTCCACATAGGTTGATGGAGTAATTTTTTTTAATCCTGAAAATATTATAGGATGGAAGCTTACAATGAGATTAAATTCTTTAGCAATGCATTCGTCGACAACATTTTCTAGTGTATCTAGCGTGACCAAGACTCCTTTACAGTCCTTTTGCGCATCACCAACAAGCAGGCCTACATTATCAAAATTCTCTGCATATTCAGGAGGAGCCCATTCGACTAAAACATCAATGACTTGTTGAATCTTCATTGTTGCAAATATAATATTATCTTTTATGGGAAGAAACTTCAACCGATGAGGGGAAAACGAACTTGTGTTTTACTAAATTTGGTTGTCCATAAAAAATAGTTTTGTTGAAATACCTTCGCTGGCTTCTTTTTCCATTTGCGTTATTGTACGCTGCATTCATGCAGCTTAGAAATCTTTTTTTTGATTTAGGGGTTTTGCCTTCAAAAAACTTTAGCCTACCAAGTATTGGTGTTGGTAACCTTTCAATGGGGGGTACAGGCAAATCTGTAGTAGTAACTTATTTGATTGAGTTATTTGAAAAATCGAAGTCTGTAGCCACACTGAGCCGAGGATACGGAAGAAATACTAAAGGTTTGAGAATTGCCTCTTCGATTGATAGTGCAGTGACTTTAGGTGACGAACCTTTCCAATTTTTCCTGCGGTATCCAAATCTTCAAGTGATTGTTTCTGAGAACAGGATGATGGGTATGGAGGCGATGCAGAAGTTGAACCCAATTCCTGAAATGGTTGTGATGGACGATGTGATGCAGCATCGGTGGGTTAAACCAAAATTGATGATTGTGACCACGGATTATAAAAAACCTTACTTTAATGATTTTATACTGCCTGTAGGTGAACTCAGAGAGTTGAGCTCGGGAATCAACCGAGCGGATATGATCTTAGTTACTCGTACGCCAAAAGATTTATCGATTAGCCAAAAGGAGAGCTATTTAAAAAATATTAAAACCGAGGTTCCTGTTTTTTTTACGGGGATCAAATACGCTAAAGGACTTTATCAAGAAAATCAAATCAAACCCAAAGCAATGTTAAAAAAGGGTAACTTCATTTTGGTTACTGGTATTGCTGATGCTTCAAATTTGGTTGATTATTTGCAAGAAAAATTTAGCGTATTTGATCATCTTAATTTCCCTGACCACCATCTTTTCTCTGCTGCTGATGTTCAAATGATTTCATCACGGGCAGCGGATAAAATTATAATAACTACAGAGAAGGACTATGGAAGACTATCACCACTTTTAGATTCTGATCAGCTCTATTACCTTAAAATTTCCCTTGACTTTATTTTTGAGCAGGATCGAATTGATTTTGATAAAATGGTTTTCGAAATTGCTTAATGAATGTGCTTATGTGCCTTGTAAGAGGAACGAACGAGTGGGCCACTTTCAACATGACGGAAACCTAGATCTTTTCCCACGGCCTCATATTTTTGAAAAGTATCTGGTGTGATAAATGATTTTACAGGGAGGTGTTTTTTTGTCGGTTGTAAATATTGTCCAATTGTGACAACATCTACCTCGGCCTTGCGAAGATCATGAAGTGTTTCAAATACTTCCTCTTCTGTTTCTCCTAATCCCAGCATAATTCCAGATTTTGTTCTGTTGACTCCCATTTCTTTGAGATATCTTAAAACCGCTAAACTTTGATCATATTTGGCCTGAATCCTAACTTCTCTAGTCAAACGTCTGACTGTTTCTACATTGTGAGAAACAACCTCGGGAGCTGCTTCTACTATACGGTTTATATTTGTATGATTTCCTTGAAAATCTGGAATCAAAGTTTCTAATGTGGTATCGGGATTTAGTCGCCTAATGGCATTAATGGTTTCGCTCCATATAATTGACCCCATGTCTTTGAGATCATCGCGATCAACAGAGGTAATCACAGCGTGTTTGATTTTCATAATTTTAATCGAACGCGCGACTTTTTCTGGCTCTTCCCAATCTACATTTACTGGTCTTCCAGTTTTAACTCCACAAAAACCACACGATCGGGTACAGATATTACCCAGTATCATAAAAGTGGCAGTACCCTCTGCCCAACATTCTCCCATATTGGGGCAACTGCCTGATGTGCAAATCGTATTTAGCTTATATTGATCAACTAACCCCCTAAGTTCGGTGTATTTCTTACCCGTTGGAAGTTTAACCCTAATCCATTTTGGTTTACCTACGCCCCTATGCTCCTTTTCTACCGTTTCCAAAACTTTTTTATACAAATATACAAACTTATGTCACAGACTCAAAAGGTAAATGACCGTGAATCCACTTAAAAATAATATGCCCAAAACACTTAGTATTTTGATAAATTTTCCAGGACGGTTTTCTTTTGGCATGTGGCTGCTATAAATCAATCTATAGTTTAGTATAGCATAAAAAGGGGCTGTAATAAATGATAAAACCGTAGCGATTTGAACTAACAAGCCCATCTCTGATAGTAGGAATAAAAAAATCAAAGAAGTACCTCCAGCCAGAATGCAAATCCAGAGCAGGTAATAATCTCTCTCTTTTCGGTTTAAAATCAATTGCGAGGTCTTGGACATGGCACGAGGAGAGGCATCCAAGGTGGTTATCGTTGTACTAAACATTGTAGTAAATGCTGCAATGGCAATTACTAAGTAAGCAGCGTCCCCCAAGTTTGAAGTATAGAGATCAATTAATTGTCCCGCAAATTCATCTCCTTTCCCAGAAAAAGTAAGCCCAGAACCATACATTACAAGTGCACCCAGACCAACAAAACATATTCCCAAAACTACCGTTGTGAGATAACCAACATTAAAATCAAATAAACCCTCTTTCATAGAAAGTTTATTTTTTAGAGACTGTTTTTTTTCTAATATCCAAATGGAATGCCAGATGGATATGTCCATCGGAGCAGGCATCCATCCCATAAATGCAATGAGAAATAATAACTCACTACCCTGAGGAAATATTTGCAAATAACTTATTGGGTTGCTCTGTTTGGAAAATGCAATGAGTACGGCAAGAATACTACTGATCGTTAATGTCAGAATAATTCCCTTGATAACTTTGTCAAGAAGTTGGTAGCGACCCAACAAAAGTATAAGGAAACAAGTGAATGTTATGGCAAGACTCCAATTAACCATATTGATTGATAATCCGAAAAGATTTGATGCCAAGCCAGCTGTGACAATTGTTACAGCCGTTTGGATTGTAAACATGGTAGCAAGATTTAGGAAAAAATAAATCCATAGATAGCTTTTTCCTAACTTTTGGTAACCATCCAGTAAGCTTTCTCCTGTGGCAAGAGCATATCTAGGGCCGAATTGAAAGAATGGATACTTAAATAAATTAACCAATAAAAGTGCCCAAAGTAGTCCCCAGCCAAAGTCAGCACCTGCTCTAGTTGATTGAACCAAATGGGAAACCCCAATGGCGGCACCGGCAAAAAGTAAACCCGGCCCTAATCTTTTTAACTTACTCAATATCTTCTTGGATTTTATCTATTAAAAGATTTTTTGCCCTTAATAATTTAACCTTTACAGTGTTAATGGGTTGATCTATTTTTTGACTGATCTCCTTATAAGAAAGATCTTCAAAAAAACGAAGCTGAAGAATTTTTCGATAGTCCTCCTTTAAAGATTTGATTTTATTGAGGGTTGCCTCAAGGCTCTGATTGCTGATAAGGATTTCTTCTGGGGAGGGATGGGAGTCCATTTTTATTGTACTATGGTCTTCATCAATGGATATGGTTTTTAAAGAAGATTTTTTATTTTCATTTCGGATCAAGTCGTTGTGGATATTTTTGGAAATAGTAGAAAGCCATGTTTTGAACTCATACCGATCGTCAAAAGTTTCGATACGATCAAAAGCTCTGGCAAATGTCCGGATAGAAATTTCTTCCGCCAATTCTCGATTGGCAGTTCTTTTTAACTGAAAATTAAAAAGATAGTCCCAATAGAAATTAAAAATTTCATTGAAAGCCTTTTGCTCTTGATCTTGAGCTCTTTTAATGGCAAATTGCACGTCTTTCATGAGAAATTATGAAGGAAAAAACTAGTTATGTTGTGGGTCTGGCTGGCGGCAATCTTGCTCCGAGGGGAGTTTGCCACAATAGCCGCAGGGTTCGTTTTCCTTATTTAGAAAGGGGCTTTGACTGGCACAAGTTCCTGAAAACTCTCCATCTTTTTTAGCCCAGATTTTAATGGCAATGCCCGCCAATGCTAATCCGAGTAGAATAAATGTTAGCAAAAATAGTTTCATAGTTATTTAACAAAATTAGCAAAAAATATGGTCTATATTGATATAGGAAAAACCCTTTTAAAATTGTAAGAAATATCTTACCCTACTTAAGGGTTTTATTTTACCGATTATTACGTTACATACTCCAGTATTAATTAATAATTCCCACCTATTACTCGTGTCGGCTTGAATCGATGACTTGGAAAAAGATTTACAGTTAGAGTCAAAAAACTTTCTCATGCAGCACTTGTACAGGGTTCAAAAGTTGTCAAGTAATTTTTACGAATTTAGATTGGCCTATAATAATCAATTGGACACCACAGAATATCCTTATTATGTGAGGATTAATAATTTTGGTTCCAGAAAAACAGGTTGGAAAACCCATAACCCTGTAAAAGTTTCATTAAATATTATAGGAGAAATTGCATATGCTCAGGAAAATATTTTTACCCCTACAACTAAAAAATTAGTTTTATGATGTGACCCCTTTGTCTACAGAATAAAGGATAAAGCTCAGCTTTTCTCCTTAAACAACATGAAAATTCATTAAATAAATATAGTGTTGTGGTTTGATTGAATTCTTAAACAGAGGGGCGCTCATAAAATTTCACTCCAATTTTCAATTATAATTTTGAGGTAATAAATTGCGAAGGTCATTGCTACAGCGAACTTTAAAAAAACGCCTCCTAAAAAGCCAACTAATGACCCTATTGCAGCCCTAAAGGCAGTGCGCTTGTCATTGGGATTTGAGCTTATTTCACCAATAAATGCTCCTCCAAATGTTCCGATAAGAATGCCAATAGGACCTAAAGTAAAAAGTCCAATCAGTAAACCAATTGTTGATCCTATTATCCCAGCCTTAGTACCGCCAAATTTTTTGGCTCCTAATATTGGAATGAAATAGTCCAGTATAAAAACTGATATGGAAATTACCAGTGTGATCCCAAGAAAATAATAATCCCAGTCCATAAAGGAGGTTTGATAAACGACCAATAGCCCTAGCCATCCAGTAATTGGCCCAGGAATAACTGGAAGAAAACTCCCAATTATGCCAATTAGAACTAAGAAAAATGATATAAAAATTAATAATATGTCCATGTTAATATTGGGATTTATGCAACTAAAAATAAATATCTTAAATTAATTTTACGCTAAAAGTTCGTATTTTTAAGAAATACTTCAAATTTAACCACATGGAACTCAAAAGATCTCTTTTATCATTATGCGCAGTTTCGTTCCTCTCATTCTGCTCATGTGAGCTTTTATCAACACCTAAAATGTCAAGTGCTGATATCAAAAAAGCTTCTAGTTGGTCGTCAAAAGACCAGCCCCCAACATACCCCGAATGCGAAGCGCTTGAAACAAAAGAACAACTAGAATGTTTTCAAAATATTATTTCAGACCAGCTTACTCAGGCTATTTTGGCAGTCAATCTAGTTGCCAATAAGCCTTTAGAGGAAGAAATCTTGGTTCAACTCAAGATAGACAAATCAGGTGTTTTTAGCTTGCTTGAATCAAAGATTCCAAATTCGGTTCAAAATGCATTACCAGAATTGGATCAAGTTTTAGCACAAGTTGTAAGTGAATTGCCAAAGGCACTTCCCGCCACAAAAACTAATGTGGGTGTTTATGTCAATGTACAATTAAGTTTACCAGTTTATATAAGTGCTCAACCGTTTGAATGAGTTTAAAAGATCAAATTATATTGGGAATTGATCCAGGAACTACTATTATGGGATTCGGATTGATTCACGTAAGTAATGGTTCAATGCAACTTATTCAATTACACGAACTCCAACTAAAGAAGTATACTGACCATTACGCTAAACTCCATAAAATATTTAATACAACTATTGCTTTAATTGATGAATTTCATCCGGATCAAATTGCTATTGAGGCTCCTTTTTTCGGTAAAAATGTTCAGTCAATGCTGAAATTAGGTCGCGCACAGGGTGTCGCTATGGCAGCAGGTTTGTCCAGAGAAATTCCAATTACAGAGTATTCTCCGAAAAAAATTAAAATGGCAATTACAGGGAATGGTAATGCCACCAAAGAGCAGGTTGCCAAAATGCTGCAAAGCCTTTCTTTGATCAAAGACATTCCAAAAAATCTCGATGCAACGGACGGATTGGCAGCTGCGGTTTGTCACTTTTACAACCAAGGTAGACCTCAGGGATCCAAAACATATACTGGCTGGGAAGCTTTTATAAGTCAAAATCCAAAAAAAATCAAGTCGGGGTAATGGCGGGTATTTACATTCATTTTCCTTTTTGCAGACAGGCTTGTCACTATTGTAATTTTCATTTCTCTACCCAAACAAAATATCAGCAACAAATGTTGACTGCTATGCATGCTGAGTTGATTTTGAGAAAAGATGAATTAGATAAACCAATTGAAAGTATATATTTTGGTGGTGGATCTCCATCCCTTTTACCTGCCTCCTCCATTGAGAAAATTATCAGATTAATAAGTAATAATTATAAGTTGAAAGAAGGGCATGAAATAACTCTTGAGGCCAACCCAGATGATATGTCTTTAAAATATTTAAAAGACTTAAAATATTCGGGAGTCAATCGAGTCAGTCTAGGTTTGCAATCTTTTCACGATGATGAATTGAAAATGATGAACAGAATTCACAGTGCTGATCAAGGATTGAAGGCAATAGAGTGGACAGCAAATATTTTTGATAATTACTCCGTGGATTTAATTTATGGTTCACCAAAAAGTGATTACCGTAGTTGGGAATATAATCTCGACCTTACGCTCTCTTTTGATCCTCCTCATATTTCGAGCTATGCATTGACGGTGGAGCCTAAAACTGTTCTATTCCATCAAGTTGAAAATAACAAAATTGAATTATTGGATGAAGAAGCCGTGAAAATACAATATGATCTTTTGATTTCTAAATTGGGCAAAGCCTCATATGAAAACTATGAATTTTCAAATTTCGGAAAACCTGGCTATCAATCGGTTAACAATAGTAATTATTGGAACGGTAAACCGTTCATTGGCATTGGTCCTTCGGCTCACAGTTTTGATGGTGATAAGACAAGGAGCTGGAATATATCAAATAATATAAAGTACTTGAAGTCAATTGAAAAAGGGGATTTACCTCAAACTAAAGAGGTTTTAAAGGTTTACGAATCTTTCAATGAATTTGTTATGATTGGCTTAAGAACAAAAGGGGTTTCATTGAGCCACATAAATGATTCGTTTGGTCACAAATACGGCTTATACCTCGAAAAACAGGTTGTAAAGCACTTGGCAGATCATCGATTGTTTTGGGACGGCGATGTTTTGAAAGTAAGCCAGCAATCAAAATTTTTATCTGATGGCATTGCCGCAGACCTTTTTATGCTTCGGGGCTAAGCCTTCTCTAATTCAGAAAAGTACTTATAAAAAAGCGGAATGGTTTCGATACCCTTTAAGAAATTGTCTATGCCATAATGCTCATTAGGAGAGTGGATGGCATCACTATCCAATCCAAAGCCCATAAGAATAGTCTTACAGCCTAAAATCTTTTCGAACATAGGAACAATTGGGATGCTTCCACCGTCTCTTTTGGCATACGGTGCTACACCAAAAACTTCTTGATAGGCCTTTTCGGCTGCTCTATAGGCGTTGTGTCCCTCTGGAGTCACGTAGGCGTCACCTCCATGATGGGTCGTCACTTTCACACACGCTCCTTCGGGGGCGATACTCTTAAAATGTTTTTCAAATAATTTACTGATATCCTGCCAGTTCTGATTAGGAACCAATCGCATAGAGATTTTAGCATGAGCCTTACTTGGAATAACTGTTTTTGCACCCTCACCAGTATAACCTCCCCATATGCCATTAACATCTAGCGTAGGTCGAATTGATTTTCTTTCCAGGGTGGTATAGCCCTTTTCACCTACACTGGCGTCAATGTCAATCGATTTCTGAAATTCTTCCTCTGGCGTAGCATTTTTATTCATTCCACGCCTTTGCTCTTCGGAAATCTCCTGGACTTGATCATAAAAGCCAGGGATAGTTACTTTTTTATTGTGATCGTGAAGAGAGGCAATCATCTGGCATAGTGTATTTATTGGGTTGGCGACTGTACCTCCATACAAACCGGAATGTAAGTCACGATTTGGTCCTGTAACAGTAACTTCCATATAACTAAGCCCTCTTAATCCAGTTGTGATAGCTGGGTTTTTCATGTTGTGAATCCCAGTATCGGATATAATGATTATATCTGATTTCAATTTAACTTTATGGTCAGTAATAAATTGTTCCAAGTGATCACTTCCAACCTCTTCTTCCCCTTCTATTATAAATTTCACATTACAAGTCAATGCGTTATTATTAATCAAAAGTTCTACTGCTTTTATATGCATAAACATTTGACCCTTGTCATCACAGGCGCCTCTCGCAAAAATTGCACCGTTGGGATGAATTAAAGTTTCCTTGATCACCGGCTCAAAAGGTGGGCTGTCCCAAAGTTCAATTGGATCGGGTGGTTGTACATCATAATGACCATAAACCAGAACTGTTGGAGCGTTACTGTCAATTATTTTTTCTCCATAAACAACTGGATGACCATCAGTTTGAAAAACTTCAACCTGATCACAGCCAATGTCTATGAGCGCTTTTTCAATCCAATGTGCTGTTTTTTTTACATCTTGTTTGTATTTTGGATCTGCACTAATTGAAGGAATTTTAAGTAGTTCTATTAGTTGATCGATGTATTCCTTTTTGTGATTTTCAATTTGATTTTTCATATTTCTATAGGACAAAGTATAAAAGTACAAAACAATAGTACTTTTCTTTTTATGTAAAAAATTAAATTAGGAAAACTTGATTATATTTGTGCTCCTTTTTACCAAGCGGGTGTGGTGAAATTGGTAGACACGCTAGATTTAGGATCTAGTGCTTCACGGCGTGGGGGTTCGAGTCCCTTCACCCGCACAAAAAAAACCTCTACAATTTGTAGAGGTTTTTTATTTGTTTTTTTTGTTATGAACTTTGAGTCAAATTAGTTGCTTTTTGGGGAAAAGTTTTTAAAGTCTACCAAGTTAATTAAGCAAACTTATGGGATATCAGGTATGATATTGTCTATTTAAGCTCTTATCATGATAATTTGAGCTTGGGCGTGGATTGCTTTATTTTCCACAGCGTACTCCATAATATTTTTACCATCTTCACAAACAGGATCAGAAATCATCGCTCCATAGGAAGCAAGTAATAAAATCATTTCAGGTTTGTCAAGAATGGCTGCATGAATAATTAAGGGTTTTCCATTGACTACTGCTTTAGGACTTAAAACACCTAGATTGATTACTTTCTCAATGTAGGTATAATCCTCAGTCTGGATGGCCATTAACGCTTTTTCTTCAATAGATAATAGATAATCAGCTTCAATATCGATAGAAATACTGTCTTTGGCAACAATCACTTCATTTGCATTTAGTGTTGTTAATGAGATCAAAATTGCGGTTAAAATTAAATTTTTCATAACAATAATTTTTTTGAATTAACTTATTTCAAAGGTAAAACGGTTTTGGTGGATTTAATTTAATTTAATTATCATAATGATATACAATTTTAACCTAAAATGATTCTAAAACTTTATACTTGGTAAAATTAAACATTTATTGGTTTTGTTTTTATTTTTTCTCTAATGAATTGTTAATTATTGGTAAAATAAATGTGAATTAATTGATTGTTCTTGTAAACTTTAGGTTACCCAATAGCTACATTAATAAAAAAACCTTGTAATTATCTAGAAATGAGATTCGTAGAGCTATCTTGAAAAGTGTAGTTCTTCGAGATACTAATAATTTGTAAAAAATCAATGGGCGCGTTTCAATTAAACACTAAGGTTAAAACTGAGTTTTAATGAAATCAAAATGAGTAGGATCCAAATGGATTTGTAACTAGGCAGATATTATTCTATAGCCCTATTGATGTTAAAATGATCTAATTTAATATCGTCCAATCCGTCTTTATCAAATGGATGTTCCATCTGATCTTGAATATTATACAATGAAATTAAAATGAACTCGCTCAAAATAATTATAAAATAAGTCAGAAGGTGAGGATGATCATATCCGATTTTATTGATGATCGTGGGGGTATAAATTGTTGGGAATATATAAATAAATATTAGGCAATAGGCTTTTAAACTTATGGGAGTTCGATGAGTATGGACAGCAATTAAGTTTTCTTGTGCAATGTGAGCGTCACTCAGGAATCTATAAATCTTTTGTTTTGCGCTTCCAGAAATCTCTTCTTTATGTTCTTGAACAAACTTAAAAATCTCCTCTGTTTTGGAGTCAATATTTTGGGTATTGTGAATGGGTTGTGATAGGTAATTTAAAAACGAGTTAGATAGATCTTCTAAAATAAATTTAATTTTCTCCTTTTCAATATCTGGCAACTTTGAACTGCTCATAAAAAAATAACTAATGGTTTTGAGAGAACTCCTGTAAAGACTTAAATGTTGTAAAGCTTTTTCTCTTCTTTTAAAGGCTCCTCTAATGGTAAATACCAATGGAAAAATAATCGCAATACTTATGAAGGTCAAATCAATATTGTAAATAATATCATATTTGAAGGCCAGAAAAGGAAATACCACAGAAATAATTAAGGTTATAAGTGTACGATGGTTTAAAATTGATAGGTATCTAATCAAAATTTTGTTATTTTAGATTCTAACTAAAACTATTAACAATCTAGTGAATAAACAAATATTTTTCCTTGTTTACTTTTTCTTCGTTAATTTTATTTGCGCCCAAAAGATTCAAAAATCAGATCTTCTGTTTAAGGATCAAACTCCACTAAAAATAAAATTGAGCGTTTCAAATGATGCATTGCGTTTGGAAACGGATGATACCACCTACATAAAAACTAGTTTATCATATTATCACGAACAAAAATGGCAAAATATCAATATTTCAATAAGAGCAAGAGGAAATTTTAGAAGATCAAAATGCTATTTCCCTCCTACAAAAATCAAAATCAAAAAATCTAAAGCTAAGCAAACACTTTTTCAAGGCAACAAAAGGTTGAAATTGGTTTTACCTTGCCTACTGGAAGAAGAAAAAAATGATAATGTAATACAGGAGTTTATCGCTTATAAATTTTACGAAAAAATAGCACCTTATCATTTCAAAACTAGAAAGGTAGATATTGAGTTCAATGAAGTTGACGGTGATAAAATAATTTCACATAGCCTTAAAGGTTTTTTAATTGAAGATGATAAACGCGTCGCGGAGCGTCATGGTGGAAAGATTCATGAAAAATACGTCCACCCTAAGGCAATGGATCATTTAACCTCAGTTCAGAATTCTTTTTTCCAATTCATGATCGGTAACACTGATTTCTCAGTAGCTTATCAGCACAATGGAAAGTTACTTTCAATTGATGGAGAAATCTATCCATTACCCTATGATTTTGACCTCTCTGGCTTAGTCGATGCAAGTTATGCCATAGTAAGCAGCAGGTTTGGAATAAAATCTGTGAGACAAAGAAAATATCGAGGATTCAAAAGAGAAGGCAACTATGTAGAAAAGGTAAGAGCCCAATTCCGAGACAATAAAGCAGAATTTTTAAAGATTGTTGAGAAACAAGAGCCAGAGTTCGAATTGCCTTCTGAATATGAGACCACCAGAGACTTTCTCATGAGCTTTTATGAAGTTATTGAGGAAAATGAAAAATTTGAAAAGCAGATTATCAAAGATTTGAGAACAAGATAATCACTAGCTATTTAAAGTCTCTTTTATCTTATCTATAACAACTTGACTTGCACCGACACTTTTTGATATGTATTTGGCATTAATCTCTCCTGCATTATTCCTTATTTGTGCATCGTAAGTTAGTTCTTCATAAATTTTTTTAAAACCCAATTTAGACTGAACTGTGAAGAGTCCTCCAAGTTCAACTAAATCCAATGCCTCTTGAAAAGTATCAAAATATTTCCCTATGATCACTGGTATGCCGTAGGTCGCTGGTTCTAGGGTATTGTGTAACCCCCTTTTTTTCATTCCACCTCCCACATAAGCAAAAGCTGCATAGCTATAGACTTTACCTAATTGACCAATGTTGTCTAAAATAAGAATACGTTTATCTGCGTCTTTTTTTGGGTCGTAGGAACTCCATTTTGCATAGGGTAACGAGATTCTTTTCTCTAGCTTTACAATGGATTTTTGAGAAACCTCGTGAGGCGCAATCACAAATTTTAAAGGCGATTCCTTTTCAAATAGATTTTCAATTAATGTATAGTCTTCAGGCCAAGTACTTCCGGCAACAAAACATTTCGCACCTGAGGTGAAACTATTCATAATTTCCAATTTATTGTCTTGTTGCACCATTTGATAAACCCGATCAATTCGTGTATCTCCATTAGTGGTAACTGCCTTAATTCCTGTATTATTTAAAAGTTTTTTAGAATTCTCATTTTGTACAAAAAAGTGCTCTACTTGATGAAGAATTTTCTGATATCCTCTTCCATACCATTGAAAAAAAAGTTGTTCTGGTCTAAAGATCGAAGAAACTGAGTAAATCGGAATATTTCTTTTGAACAAGCCATCGAAATAATTTGGCCAAAATTCATATTTGACAAAGATGGCCAATTTTAAATTGCAGAGGTTAAGGAAACGATTTACGTTAGCAACGCTGTCCCACGGTAAATAACAAACACAATTTGCCTCACTGAAGTTTTTTTGTATTTCATAGCCTGAAGGTGAGAAAAAAGTAAGTAGTATTTTATGTTCAGGAAAGGACTTTTTGTAGGCTAAAATAAGTGGGCGTACTTGTTCGAACTCTCCAAGTGAAGCAGCGTGAAACCATGCCCAATCCCCCTTATGAACTGCCTTGAATTCTAGCATTTTGAATGTCTTGGATCTCCCTCTAGAAAAAAGATTTATCTTTTTTGAAAAGAGTCCGGTGATCCATAAAATGGGGAAGGTGATCTCAATGAGAACATTGTAAATCATTCTAAATACCATAATAGCTCAAAAATAGTTTTTTATAATCTATTGCGAAAAGCAGATTCCTTTTTTTAATTTTATAGCGTAATATTTGATATGAAGAAGATTGAAATGGTTGACCTAAAGGGTCAATACGACCGAATACAAGACCAAGTTAATGCCTCAGTTTTAGGCGCTATTGAGTCCACTAAGTTTATTAATGGCCCTCAGGTTAAAAGCTTTCAGGAGCATTTGGAAGGCTACCTCGGTGTTAAACATGTTATTCCCTGTGCCAATGGTACTGATGCCCTTCAGATTGCCCTAATGGCATTGGGATTAAAACCTGGAGATGAGGTTATCACGGCAGATTTCACTTTTGCTGCCACAGTTGAAGTTATTTCATTACTGGGTCTAACTCCTGTTTTGGTAGATATAGATTTAGAAACCTTCAATATTGATATTTCCGCTATTAAAAAGGCGATTACGCCAAAAACAAAAGCAATCATACCTGTTCATCTCTTTGGACAGTCAGCATTAATGTCCGAAATTATTGCGATTGCTAGCGAAAATGATTTGTATATCGTTGAAGATAATGCTCAGTCTATCGGTGCTAACTATACTTTTCCTGATGGAAGTAAAAAGAAAACTGGGACTTTGGGTCATGTCGGAACAACCTCCTTTTTTCCATCGAAAAACTTAGGTGCTTATGGGGACGGTGGCGCCATATTTACGGATGATGATGAACTGGCGCATACACTTAGGGGTATCGTTAATCACGGTATGTATGTTAGATATCATCACGATGTGGTTGGCGTAAATTCAAGACTAGATTCTATTCAAGCCGTCATACTTGATATAAAACTTGACTATTTAGATTATTATAACGAGTGCCGAAAAGCTGCTGCGATCAAATACACGCAACGCCTTCAAGATCATCCTAAAATTATAACGCCAATTACCACTGGTGATTGTGACTCCCATGTATACCATCAATATACCCTAAGAATAATTGATGCAGATAGGGATGCTTTGGTCAAACACCTCAATGAAAACAACATCCCTTGCGGAGTCTATTACCCTATACCGCTTCACCTTCAAAAAGCATACAGGAATGAACGGTATAATGAGTCTGATTTTAAAGTTACCAATCAAGTGGTTAATGAGGTGGTATCATTACCAATGCATACTGAACTGACTGACGATCAAATCGACTTTATTTCTGAAACAATTAAAGATTTTTTAGCTTAAATGGATGCTGAGGAGGTTGCTGCCTCTGGAGCTATTTTTTTGATCAACCCCTGAAGTACCTTTCCAGGTCCGATTTCTGTAAAATTGTTAATGCCTTTAGCAACCATTTTTTCTACACTTTGCGTCCATCTTACAGGAGCGGTAAGTTGAGCTACGAGGTTTTTTTGAATTGCTGTGGGATTTATTACCGCATCTGCCACGACATTTTGGTAAACAGGACAGATAGGTGTTTTAAATTCCGTATTGTCAATTGCATTAGCTAATTCAACACTTGCAGGTTCCATTAGAGGGGAGTGAAAAGCTCCACCAACCGGCAGCACTAGTGCCCTTCTAGCTCCAGCTTCTTTAAGGCTTTCACAGGCAGTTTCAATGGCAGTGACACTACCTGAAATAACCAATTGTCCAGGGCAATTATAGTTAGCTGCTACAACCAACCCTGGAGTATGTTCACATATTTCAACCACCTTTTTATCCCCCAAACCTAAGACGGCTGCCATCGTTCCTGCTTCAATATCGCAGGCCTTTTGCATGGCTTCAGCACGTTGAGAGACTAGCTTTAATCCAGCTTCATAGGTTATTGTCCCAGCGGCCGTTAAAGCAGAAAATTCCCCGAGGGAGTGCCCAGCTACTGCATCAGGTTGAAAATGATCACCCATAACCTTAGACATAACAACGGAGTGTATATAGATAGCAGGTTGGGTTACTCTAGTTTGTTGTAGTTCCTCTTTAGTTCCTTCAAATAAAATTTTAGTTATTTCAAAACCTAAAATCTCATTCGCTAATTCAAATAGTTTTTTTGCAATTTTATATTCGTTGTATAGGTCTTTACCCATTCCTGGAAACTGAGACCCTTGTCCTGGAAAAACATATGCTTTCATCCTGATTTATTTATTTCTTAAATAGGTTAGATAGGAGTATTTGAAATCGGGCGTTTCAAATTGTTCTTCTTTATCCAAAGACCATACCTTAGGATCAATTTCTGGAAAGAAAACATCTCCCTCAAAAGATTTATGAATTTTAGTTAATTCAATTCTATCTGCTAACTTAATTGCTTGTTGGTACACCTGTCCACCCCCTATAATAAAAGGTTGATCGTCAGCACCAGATATTACCAGCGCTTCTTTCAGACTATGACAGACTGTTGTTCCTTCAGCAAAAAACTCTTTGTTTTTTGTCACCACAATATTATGTCGGTTAGGCAGCGCTTTTGGAAGGGACTCAAAAGTCTTTCTACCCATAATGATCGCATGACCAGAGGTTAAATGCTTGAACCTTTTAAGATCTTCTGGTAGATGCCATATCAGCTTGTTGTCTTTTCCTAAAACACGATTTTCAGAAATTGCCGCAATTATAGTGACTACTGGTTTTATGGGGCTTTTAAGGTCTTTTTGGTTAATCATTTCTTGTTCGTAGAGTAAACTTTGATTGGCTAAATCAATTCGGTTTTTATCTGTCATGTTCCTTTACGGACTTTTAATTAGTTTTTTGACATAAAAAAAAAATATCACTCAAAATAGATTCAAATAGAGTAATTTTGAAACAAATGTACACTTTCTAGACAATTTATGAAGTTTAAAAATGATTTCCCCTTACTGAAATCTTGTACGTATTTTAATACTGCTTATGTAGGCTTAATGTCTCAGACTTTGTATGATTTCAGAGTCAATTTTGAGCGCGATTACCTCAACAACGGAGATCAATACAAATTAAAGGCTTATGATAATTTGCCGAGAACTCATGAAGTAATTTCCTCATTTATCGGTTCAAAAAAAGATCAAACTTATTTTGTCTCTAATTTTTCTACAGGCGTACGATATGTTATGGATTCTTTACCAGAACTTACTAACGTGCTTTATATCAAAGACGATTATCACTCTTTAGTTTCCTCATTGGAAGAGAAGAATTTCAATTTATTTCCCATTGAAATGTCAGAAAATATAGAAGCAGTTGTTGACGATTCGCTCAACAAAAACTCCATTGATACGCTGGTGATCAGCATGGTACAGTATACCAACGGTTTGTTGGTGGATTTTGATTATTTAGCGGTTTTAAAACAAAAATTTCCTGATTTAACGATTATTGGGGATGCTACTCAATACATCGGTACCGATTTATTTAATTTTTCTGAAAGTCCCTTTGATGCTGTAATTTGTAGTGGTTACAAATGGTTATTAGCTGGTTTTGGAAACGGTTTTGTTGCTTTGTCTGACAAATTCCTTGCGAAAGCTAAAATTACTGCCGAGCAATTTTCACAGAAAGTATATGCTGGACATTTTAATATACTCGGTGCTGCCTCCCTCGTATTTGCTTTGGAGCTTTTAAAAAACAATGATTTTAAAAAGTTAGTAGCGACCAATCAGCATTTGAGTAGTGAGCTAAGAAATGCACTCACATTAAACGGTTTTAAGCCCGCATGTAACTTTCGTAAGAAACACAGTGCGATTATCAGTATTCCATATGAAGAAAGCTTCTTAAAACTATTAGAAGAGCAAAATATTAGAGTCGCCCACCGCGGGGATTATATTAGATTTTCCATTCACTTCTACAACACTCCCGAGGAAATTAAGACCTTAATTGAGGTGATAAAAAAAATGGCTATAGCATAGTCCTTAGACAGCCACTTTACCCCTAATGAGCGGATGGGGGTCATACCCTACCAAGTTGAAATCCTCATATTTAAATCCGAAAATATCTTTAATTTCTGGATTCAAAATCATTTTTGGAAGCGGTTTGGGATCCCTTGAAAGCTGTTCTTTAATTTGTTCATGATGATTGGCATAGATATGTGCATCGCCAAAAGTGTGAACAAACTCTCCTGGGATCAGATCACATACTTGGGCAACCATCATGTTGAGAAGAGCATATGAAGCAATATTAAAAGGGACTCCTAAAAAAACGTCTGCACTTCGTTGGTAGAGCTGACAGGAAAGTTTTCCATCGGCTACGTAAAACTGAAAAAAAGCATGACAGGGTGGAAGGGCAGCCTTATTATTGGTAACATTTTCAGAAAATGAAAGTGAGGTATCGGGCAAAACACTTGGGTTCCATGCAGAAACAAGCATTCTTCTACTATCAGGGTTATTATTTAGTGTACTGATTACTGATTTAATTTGATCAATTCCTTCACTGTTCCAGTTGCGCCACTGATGCCCATAGACAGGACCAAGATTTCCATTTTCGTTCGCCCATTCATTCCAAATTCTAACCCCATTTTCTGTGAGATAATTGATGTTAGTATCACCTTTAAGAAACCAAAGTAGCTCATGAATAACGGATTTAACATGGATTTTTTTAGTAGTCACTAAAGGGAAACCTTTTTGTAGGTCAAATCGCATTTGATATCCGAACACACTTTTTGTTCCAGTTCCAGTGCGATCAGTTTTTGTTATTCCATTTTCCTGAATATGTTTGACAAGTTCAAGATATTGCTGCATTAAATCAATGTTTATTCAAAAATAGGCAACAGTAGATATAGCCTTTATTTTAAAATCAAATAGTTTTCAAAAAAAGATTAACAGTCATTTTTTATTCTCTCTTTTTGAGATTTCGTCTCTTATCTTTACTGCTTTTTCGTAATCTTCAAGATTAACCAATTTGTTGAGTAATGATTTTAGTTTCGAAAGTGAAAGCTTTTTCAAATCCTCTGGAACAGCCTTTTGTCTGCTTTGCTCCTCCACAAAATTTTGAATCCAGCTCTCTTCGGGTTTGTTTTTTTTATCTTTTCTGATGGCCTTCTCATCAAATCCAGCTTGGTTGAGAATAGAATCATATATAAAAATTGGGGCGCCAAATCTCAACGCCATGGCTATTGCATCTGAAGTTCTAGAATCGATAATCTCTTCAATTTTGTCTCTTTCGCAAATTAAACTGGAGTAAAAAACACCATCCACCAGTTTGTGAATAATGACTTGTTTGACATAAATATTAAAGCGATCTGCAAAATTTTTGAAAAGGTCGTGGGTTAAAGGTCTTTTGGGTTTCAATTCTTTATCTAGGGCAATTGCAACAGATTGCGCCTCAAACCCTCCAATGATGATTGGTAATCTTCGATCTCCATCGACTTCACTTAAAATAAGTGCGTAAGCACCAGTTTGGGTTTCGCTGTAAGAAATTCCTTTGATGTTTAACTGTATTAATTTCATTGCTTAAATCAGTACCAAATTAGTAAAATTATTAACTAAACTCCGCCATATATGAAGGTTTTTAAGAGACTCTTTAACAAAAAAGATAGGGATTAATTCAAAGAATGATCTTGCAATTATTTAAATTTGCTAATCAAAATTTATATTGATGAAAACAATTCAGTTTAGGGAAGCAATCTGTGAAGCGATGTCTGAGGAGATGAGACGAGACGAGACCATTTATTTAATGGGTGAAGAAGTCGCCGAATATAATGGTGCTTATAAAGCATCAAAAGGAATGCTCGATGAATTTGGAGACAAACGCGTGATTGATACTCCAATATCTGAGTTGGGTTTTGCAGGAATAGGTGTGGGTTCTACAATGACTGGAAATCGTCCTGTAATTGAATTTATGACCTTTAATTTTGCGCTTGTGGGTATTGACCAAATCATCAATAATGCTGCTAAAATCAGGCAAATGTCAGGTGGACAATTTCCTTGCCCTATCGTGTTTAGAGGTCCAACTGCCTCAGCGGGTCAATTGGCCGCGACTCACTCACAAGCTTTTGAAAGTTGGTATGCTAATTGTCCTGGCTTGAAAGTAATAGTTCCTTCGAATCCATATGATGCTAAAGGACTTCTAAAATCTGCGATTAGAGATAATGATCCAGTTATCTTTATGGAATCCGAACAAATGTATGGAGATAAGGGTGAAGTTCCTGAGGGAGAGTATACGCTTCCTATTGGTGTGGCGGATATAAAAAGAGAGGGAAAAGATGTTACCATCGTATCCTTCGGGAAAATCATCAAAGAAGCCTATAAAGCTGCTGATATGCTTGCTGAGGAAGGAATAGACTGTGAAGTGATTGACTTGAGAACAATCCGCCCAATGGATTATAATGCCATTTTAGAATCGGTTAAAAAAACCAACCGTCTTGTCATTTTGGAGGAGTCTTGGCCTTTTGGAAATATCGCTACTGAAATTACTTTTCAGGTACAGAGCCAAATATTTGATTATTTAGACGCTCCAATAGAAAAAATAAATACGGCCGATACTCCGGCACCTTACTCACCAGTTTTACTGGCAGAGTGGCTGCCCAATGCAAATGACGTCATTAAGTCAGTGAAAAAGGTAATGTACTTATCCTAGTTAAGTTTAAATTATTTCAATATTAGCGGGGAAGATTTGAAAATTTACTAACGATCTTCTATAAAATACCTTCTATTTTTTAGTAGCCTCTTCGAAAGTAACACTATTGTCTGCTACGTTAGCATCCTCTTTAACTTCGATGTTAATATTGTGTTTATTATTTTCGGTCTTATCTCCCATAGCATCTACATCCAATGCTACACTAGGAGCGATAACCAATGCTACTACAGACATCAATTTGAGAAGGATATTTAAAGAGGGTCCTGAAGTGTCTTTGAAAGGATCTCCAACTGTATCTCCAACAACGGCAGCTTTGTGAGCGTCAGTTCCTTTTCTGCCATCAGATTCGATCATCTTTTTAGCATTATCCCACGCACCACCAGCGTTGGACTGGAAGATAGCCATTAGAATACCACAGGTGGTAACACCAGCTAAAAGACCACCGAGCATTTCAGCACCTCCGAGGAAGCCTACAGCTACCGGAACTAGTATTGCCAACAAACCAGGCATTACCATTTCTTTAATCGAAGCTTTGGTAGAAATTTCAACACACTTTTCATAGTCAGCCTTACCATCAGCAGCGTCAAAAATGGCACGATCTTTAGCATTGGCTTTTGAAATATCAGCATCGTATTTACGCATGATTTCTAGCGCAGCTTTTAATTCAGGAATATCCTTAAACTGTCTTCTAACTTCTTCTATCATAGACATGGCAGCTCTACCTACTGCATTCATTGATAATGCAGAGAAAACAAAAGGTAACATACCACCAACAAGAAGTCCAGCCATTACTTTGGGTTTTGAGACATCTATTGCGGTCACATTTGCGACTTGCATAAAAGCAGAGAATAAGGCTAAAGCAGTGAGCGCCGCAGAGGCGATTGCAAATCCTTTTCCAATTGCAGCGGTAGTATTTCCTACTGCATCAAGTTTATCAGTTCTTTCTCTGACTTCGGCAGGTAATTCGGCCATTTCTGCTATACCTCCAGCATTATCTGAAATCGGACCATATGCGTCAACAGCCAACTGAATTCCAGTATTTGCTAACATACCAACTGCTGCAATGGCAATTCCATAGAGTCCTGCATAGTGGTGAGAAATTAATATGGCGGCGGCAATTAATAAAATTGGAATCATGGTGGACATCATTCCAACCCCAAGACCTGCAATAATATTGGTGGCTGATCCAGTCTCGGATTGCCTCACAATTGATTTAACTGGCTTAGTTCCAGTTCCCGTATAATATTCTGTTATCTTTCCAACACCCAGACCTGCTACAAGACCTGAAATTGTGGCTAAAAATATACCTAAAGCACCATGTGGTAATCCAGTAGTTGATTCTGGTATCATGGCGTTTATAACGAAGTAAGAAACAACAACCATTAAACCTGCTGATCCGAACTCTCCTAAATTTAATGCAGTTTGAGGATTTCCTCCTTCTTTAACTTTTACAAACATTGTTCCTATTATAGACATTACTATTCCTAGAGCAGCAATGACCAGTGGAAGAAAAACAGCACCCATGCCTCCAGCGACATCAGGGGTGACAATAAAAGCACCTAAAACCATCGTTCCAATAATAGAACCCACATAGGACTCAAATAAATCTGCACCCATTCCTGCAACATCACCAACATTATCACCGACATTATCAGCAATAGTAGCTGGATTTAGTGGATGATCCTCAGGGATACCTGCCTCAACTTTACCTACTAAGTCTGCACCTACATCAGCTGCTTTGGTATAGATTCCGCCTCCAACTCTTGCAAAAAGAGCAATTGAGGAAGCCCCCATAGAAAAACCAGTCAATACATTTAACACCAAGGTTAGGTTTGCTTCACCTGGCCATATTTGCTGATATAGTGCAAATAATCCACTCAATCCTAAAACACCAAGTCCAACGACTCCAAGCCCCATTACAGAACCTCCAGCGAAAGCAACTTCTAGCGCTTTACCCAGAGATTTTCTCGCCGCATTGGTCGTTCTTACATTGGCTTTAGTCGCTACGCGCATGCCAATAAAGCCTGCTAGGGCTGAACAAACAGCACCAACAATAAAAGACAATGCTACCATGCCGTGAGAACCTTCTTCGTTACTCCCCTTTATATATAATAAAATGGCCAAGCAAAACACAAAAATGGACAGAATACGGTATTCTGCTTTTAAAAAAGACATGGCGCCGCTAGAAATATTTTTAGCGATTGTTGCCATTTTTTCATTTCCAACTTCCTGCTTGGTTACCCAATTGTTCTTAATGAATACAAATAATAGACCTAAAATTCCAAATGCGGGTAAAAATTTAATTATAATTTCCATGAATTGATGTTTTTAAAACGGCACCAAAAATAGTAAAACCATTCAGAATAAAAAAGAATTGTACCGCCTATAAAATTTAATTTTTTGGGTCAGAAATGGGGATAAAACCTAGAACAGACCATTCAGCTCTGCGTCCACTTTCTCGATGATCAAGCCTAGATCTTCTTTGTTGTCAACGAAATCCAAATTGTCAACGTCTACAATAAGTAATTTGCCTTTGTCATACGTGGAGATCCAAGCCTCGTACCTCTCGTTGAGCCTATTTAAATATTCAATACTGATGGAGTTTTCATACTGCCTCCCCCTTTTGTGAATCTTATTTACCAAATTGGGGATACTACTTCTTAAATAGATTAAAAGATCAGGTGCCTTTATCATTGACTCCATCAATTCAAAAAGCGATTGATAGTTATTGAAATCCCTGTGATTCATCAATCCCATAGCGTGGAGGTTCGGTGCAAAGATATAAGCGTCCTCATACACCGTTCGATCTTGAACAACACTTTTGTTTGAACCATTAAAATTCATTAGTTGTCTGAACCGACTATTAAGAAAATAGACTTGAAGATTAAATGACCATCGCTCCATATGCATGTAAAAATCATCTAAATATGGATTGTCTATTACATCCTCAAAATTAGCCTCCCATTTATAATGTTTTGATAGAAGTTCTGCCAAACTTGTTTTACCGGCACCTATATTTCCAGCAATGGCAATGTGCATTATTTAATAATTTTTTCTTTCCCAAGATAAATACTTTTTCTTTTTGAAGCATTTAAATTGCTTCCAATTTTCTCTAAAAATTAAAACCTGTAAAAATTGCTAAAAACCCATTTA
>CAJWGK010000002.1 GCA_913030895.1 uncultured Flavobacteriaceae bacterium
ATATATTATTAGTAAATAATTTTTATCAAAAACAATGGTGCCATGCTTGTTGTTTTTTAATATGCCCTCACTGATTTTCCCTCATAAAAATTCATAAAAGCACGGTTGACAACTCGGTTACCTCCTGGGGTAGGATAGTCGCCTGAAAAATACCAATCTCCTAGGTTTTCTGGACAAGCCTGGTGTAAGCCATCTACGGTTTGAAAGATAACCTTAACCTCAGAGTTAATGCTATTACCTTTAAGCATGGTAGCAATTTTATCTGAAATCTGCTCGTCGGTAAATGGTTCATAAAGTTCCTTCACATGATTTTCTACTTCATCAAGAGAAAGGTTCATACTCTTTCTACAGCCATTATAAATTTTATCCAAGGCTTGATCTAACGTACCACGATCTTCGTGAAGTTTTAGCGTAGCCCTAAAAGCAATGAAATTTTGGATTTTGGCCATATCAATTCCATAACAATCTGGGTATCTTATTTGGGGAGCGCTAGAGACTACAATAATTTTTTTTGGATTAAGTCGATCCAGCATTTTTAGAATACTTTTTTCCAAAGTCGTTCCTCTTACTATACTGTCGTCTACAATCACAAGATTATCAGAAGGTTTTATTATCCCATAAGTAATGTCATAGACATGAGCGACGAGGTCGTCTCTACTTGCATCCTCTGTTATAAAGGTTCTCAATTTTGCATCTTTGATAGCGATTTTCTCGATGCGAGGTCTAAGAGATAACAATTGTTTTAACTTACCATTTTTTAGATTCTCTTCATTTTTAATGGATTCCGATAGTGCCTCAACAATATTGTCCTGAACTGCTCCAAGCAATCCATAAAAAGAAGTTTCGGCAGTATTGGGGATAAAAGAGAAAACGGTATTTTCCAAGTCGTTATCAATTGCTTTTTGAATTTGCGGAAACAACAGCCTTCCTAATTGCTTTCTCTCTTTGTAGATGGCAGCATCTCCACCCCTTGAAAAATAGATCCGCTCGAACGAGCAGGCTTTTCGTTCAACCGGCTCTTGGATTTTTCTAATACTTAAGGCTCCCGATTTCTTTGTCAAAAGCGCATGTCCTGGAGGAAGTTCCTGAACAGCCTCAAAAGGAACATCAAAAACAGTTTGGATAGCTGGTCGCTCTGACGCTACTACTAACAGTTCATCATCGTCGTAGTAATATGCAGGTCTTATGCCAGCAGGATCTCGCATCACAAAAGAATCTCCATGCCCCAACAATCCCGCAATGGTGTAGCCACCATCCCAATTTTTTGAAGCTTTACGCAAAACTTTTTTCATATTTAAGCGCTCTGCTATCTGAGGCGAGGCATCGGCCTTATTATATCCCTCTTTCTTGAGCGTCTTATATATTTTAGCTACCGCATCATCTAAAAAGTGTCCTATTTTTTCCATAACTGTAATGGTGTCGGCTTTCTCTTTTGGATGCTGACCCAAGTCAACCAAGGTGTCAAATAGTTCATTTACATTGGTAAGGTTAAAATTACCTGCGACAATTAAATTTCGATGCATCCAATTGTTCTGTCTTAAAAAGGGATGGACACTTTCAATGCTGTTTTTTCCAAAAGTACCATATCTCAAATGACCTAATAGTAGTTCCCCAGCAAATGGAACTTCTTCTTTGAACAGGTGTGGGTTTTCAAGTAAATCGGGATATTCTTTTTCAGCTTGCGATACCCTTTTGTTAATTTTTTTAAATATATCTTGGATAGGCTGTTGACCATTAGAGCGTACCCTACTGATATATCTTTGCCCAGGCTTCATGTTTAGCTTAACACAGGCCAATCCAGCGCCATCCTGACCTCGGTTGTGCTGTTTCTCCATCATCAAGTACATCTTATTAATCCCGAACATGGAGGTACCGTACTTTTCTTTAAAATAAGCTAAGTCTTTTTTCAGATGGATTAAGGCAATCCCACACTCGTGCTTTATGGCATCACTCATAATTTATAGTCTTGGTTTTTTTTACTGTATCTCAATATCAAAGGTAGTTAATTCTTTAAAGGCTTTAAGTCTATTGTCCATACTATGACTCGAATAGTTGATTAAACTCTCCGTTCCAAACTTTTCTACAGTAAATGAAGCCATTGCAGAGGCATAAATTACTGCGGATTTCATATTGCGAAAAGAGATATCTCCAGTTTGGGTCAAGTAACCAGTAAATCCTCCTGCAAAACTGTCCCCAGCACCGGTGGGGTCAAAGACCTCCTCCAGAGGTAGGGCAGGTGCGCAGAAAATTTTAGAATCATGAAAGAGCAATGCGCCGTGCTCACCCTTTTTGATGATTATGTATTGTGGACCTAATTCATGGATCTTTTCTGCAGCTTTCACAAGTGAGTACTCCCCTGTCAATTGACGAGCTTCCTCATCATTAATTGAAATCAAGTCTACTTTTGCAATAACCTCGTCCAAACGAGACCTAAAATGTTCCATCCAAAAATTCATCGTATCCAATACGATCAACTTCGGTTTATTTTTGAGTTGTTCTAAGGCTTTAAATTGCACATCAGGTGAAAGATTACCTAGCATCACAATATCTGGAGTACGGAGATGATCTGGAATAATGGGATTAAAGTTTTCGAGTACGTTTAATCGCGTTTCCATGGTCATTCTAGTATTGAGATCATTGTGGTACTTTCCGCTCCAAAAAAAAGTCTCACCGCCACTCACAATTTCTACTCCCGATAAATCGATCCCTTTACGCCTGAGTAATTCAAGATGCTGTTCCTCAAAATCTTCGCCAACCACTGAAATGATAGCACAATCTAATGAAAATTGTGAGGCCGATAATCCTATGTAGGTTGCTGCCCCTCCTAGTATCTTATCTACCTTTCCAAAGGGAGTTTCAATGGCGTCATACGCCATAGTACCCACAATCAATAATTTATTATTCATTAAACAAATTTACTAAACTTATCAAGTGCTGAATAGGTTTTAACTAAACATTTATCTATGAGTTTTAAAGGGTTTTAAACCTCAGAAGCACCTTTAACATATTGTTCAAAATAATGATCAATTTTGTGGTTATTTCCTTTTGCAGCCTTAACTGCCAACTGATCGCAACGCTCATTTTGCGGGTGGTTGTTATGCCCTTTAACCCACTGAAATTTGACCCTGTGTTTACGATGAATTAACAAATACCTTTGCCATAAGTCAGGGTTTTTCTTTCCCTTAAACTGTTTTTTTTCCCACTGAAATACCCATTTTTTTTCAACGGACTCAATCACATATTTAGAGTCAGAAAATACGGTCACATCCATAGGTTGTTTTTTTAAAGACTCTAAAGCCACAATGACCGCTAATAATTCCATTCTATTATTTGTTGTCATTTGATATCCCTCAGAAAATTCCTTCACATATTTTTTCCCCACCCACTCCATTATCACACCAAATCCTCCTGGACCTGGATTGAAAATAGCTGAGCCATCAGTGTATATATTTATTCTGTTAGACATCTTCTAGGGAAACAGCAATTTATTGATAACCTCTGGGAAATGAGCATACTCTAACTGATGAACTTTTTGCGCAATATCGCTCACCGAATCCTCTGGACTAAGCGCAACACTCGTTTGAAAAATTAAGGCTCCCTGATCATAATATTCGTTGACCAAATGAATTGTAATACCTGTTTCGGTTTCACCAGCCTCTTTAACACTTTGATGCACTTTATCACCATACATTCCCTTACCTCCGTATTTTGGGAGTAGAGATGGATGAATATTAATTATTTTTTGTGGAAAAGCGTTAACAAATTCAATGGGTATTTTAAGTAAAAATCCAGCTAGTACGATTAAATCAGGATTGATAGATTTTATCCTTTGCAACAACGATTGACCCAATAAATCCGCTTTAGAAAATACAAGAAATGGGGTCTTCAATGCTTTTACTCTTTTTAAAACACCTGCCTTGGGATTGTTCGACAGCACCAATGACACATCAACAGCAGCATTATCTCGGAAATAACTTATAATATTCTCCACATTTGTTCCAGAACCTGAAGCAAAAAGAATAATTCTTTTAACAGTTTTATTTCCCATATTTCTCACCAATAGGGCTTAAACACAGTAGTTGGTTTCTTTATTCAACGTTTAACTTCACAAAGAAAAGTTATAATTTTTATCCTTAATAGTGATTTCATGCAAAGTTTTATATTTTTGTCCACAGTAATTTTAAACCAATTTTGATTATGTCTGACATTTCATCAAGAGTAAAAGCAATCATCGTGGACAAATTAGGTGTTGACGAAAACGAAGTAGTTTCTGACGCCAATTTTACCAATGATTTAGGTGCTGATTCTTTGGATACTGTGGAGCTGATTATGGAATTTGAGAAAGAATTCGATATTCAGATTCCCGATGACCAAGCTGAAAATATTGCTACTGTAGGGCAAGCCATTCAGTTCATTGAACAAGCAAAATAAAAATTTGGCTTAAATGAAACCAAGACGCGTAGTAATTACCGGATTGGGAGCCTTAACTCCTATAGGAAACACCCTCCCTGAGTTTTGGGAGGGTTTATTATCTGGCACAAGTGGTGCTGCGCCCATCTCTCATTTTGATGCCTCAAAATTTAAAACACAATTTGCTTGTGAGTTAAAGAATTTTGATCCCTTAAACCATATGGATCGCAAGGAAGCTAGGAAATTTGATCGCTTTGCACAGTATGCGCTTGTCAGTTCTCAAGAAGCTTTAGAGGATTCAGGTCTTGATTTAGAAAAACAAGACAAAGACCGAATTGGGGTAATCTGGGGTGCAGGCATTGGTGGATTAGAAACTTTCCAAAACGAAGTTTTAAACTATGCCAATGGAGACGGATCACCGCGGTTTAATCCCTTTTTCATTCCAAAAATGATCGCAGACATTGCGCCGGGATTGATTTCAATTAAGCACGGGCTTAGAGGGCCTAACTTTACGACAGTTTCTGCGTGTGCTTCATCTGCCAATGCTTTAATAGACGCGTTAAATTATATTAGAATGGGGTATGCTGATATAATTGTATCTGGCGGTTCTGAAGCAGCAGTTACTATTGCTGGAATTGGTGGATTTAATGCCATGCACGCGCTATCAACCAGAAATGATGATCCTAAAACTGCCTCAAGACCGTTTGACAAAAATCGCGACGGATTTGTGTTAGGAGAAGGTGCTGGAGCATTAATTGTTGAGGAGTATGAACACGCTAAAGCAAGAGGTGCTAAAATATACGCCGAATTAGCAGGTGGTGGACTTTCTGCTGATGCTCATCACATGACTGCCCCCCACCCTGAGGGTCATGGAGCCAAAAAGGTAATGATGAATTGCCTAAAAGATGCTAATATCAAGCCCGAAGAAGTTGATGCAATTAATATGCATGGTACCTCAACACCCTTAGGTGATGTGGCCGAAACTAACGCTGTCATTTCAGTATTCGGTGATTACGCCTACGATATGAATATCAACTCCACAAAATCAATGACGGGCCACCTGCTTGGTGCCGCTGGAGCTGTTGAAGCCATTGCCTCAATTATGGCAATTCAAAATGATTTGGTACCCCCAACAATCAATCACGAAACCCACGACGATCAATTAGATTCCAAAATTAATTTCACTTTTGGAAAACCTCAAAAAAGAAAAGTTGATGTAGCTATGTCCAATACTTTTGGATTTGGAGGGCATAATGCCTGCGTAATTTTCAAAAAAATTAGCTAATTTAGAATGTGAATTTCTTTAACCACATACTAAAGTCATCGGATAAAAAAAATGCGGTGTTTTTTAGTAGGTTAAAGAAAATTACTGAATTGAATCCCGTAAGTAAAGAAGTATACCAACGAGCTTTCACCCACCGTTCATCAAATTTAAAAGACGATGATGGTAACCTAATTAATTTCGAAAGGCTTGAATTCTTGGGAGATTCCATGCTTAGCATCGTTGTATCAGCACTATTGTTTGAAAAATTTCCTAATGCAAAGGAAGGAACACTTACTAAATATCGCGCTAAAATTGTAAGTAGAGAAAACCTCAATAGCATAGGAAAAAACCTAAACTTGATTGATTTCCTAGATACTGAGAGTAAAATCAATTTTGGAGACAATATTCACGGAAACCTACTAGAGGCACTTGTGGGTGCAGTCTATATTGATCGAGGTTTTAAAAAATGTCAGCATTTTATTTTAAAAAAAATTGTTGGGGATTATGTTGATCTTGATCAACTTCAACACATGATATTAAGTTATAAAGGACTATTGCTAGAATGGGGCCAAAAAAATAAAAAAATTGTTCAATTTAAAACTGCTAATGACCAAGGTCTAGATCCAAAATTCAACTATTCCACAGGAGTTTATCTAAATGATAAATTGATTGTTAAAGCACGAGAAATTTCCAAAAAGAAATCAGAAGAAAAAGCTGCTCGTAGGGCTTATCATGCTATGAACATCAAATCAAAAATTTGATGAGTAAAAAAAAGCACTATATACTAGAAGAAGTTGATGAAGAAGATTATAAAATAATTGCGATTCATGCTTACTGCGAGGACTACAGAATGGCATATCTTATAAATGCAAACTGTAATTCCAAATTTCTAAAATCAAAACAAAAAATTTCTGCTTCTCAACCTGAGGGCGACTTCCAAGTTTTTGAATGGAATGACCGTATCAAAGGCATAGAATGTTATTTGTTTTCTAATCGGTCATTAATATTTCAAAATGATAACCAAAACGATACGAGCTTATTCAACTTACCTGAAACAAAAGAATTATATTTGGTTCAGGATTTGAAAGAAGCTGACTATATACTAAAAATTAATTCAGGGATTGATGCAGCGTCATTAGCAAAAAAGTTAGAGATCATCAATGAGGTCTCCTATTGTTATCTCCCTGATCAAAGCAAAATAAATCTTGATCTTTGTCTAAATTTTGATTAATGAGTGAAAGAAAAAAAACCAAAATTGTTGCCACACTAGGCCCTTCAACAGATGCTCCTGAAATCGTTGAAAAAATGATTTTAGCAGGGGCGGACGTTTTTCGTATCAATTTTTCCCATGCTGAACACAGTGAGGTAATTAAGCGGATTGAAATGATCCGACAAGTAAGTGAAAAGCTTCAATCCAATACCTCAATCTTGGCTGACCTTCAAGGTCCAAAATTGAGAATTGGAAAAGTCGAGGAAGGAAGTAGCGTTAAACCCGGAGATCATATTTCATTTATAAATGGTGAGCCTTTTATCGGAGATAAACATAAGGTTTACATGAATTATAAAAATTTCTCCCAAGATGTGAAACCAGGAGAAAGAATACTATTGGATGACGGTAAATTAATATTTGAAGTCATTTCCACTGACAAAAAATCCAAAGTCGAAGCAAAGGTAATTCAAGGGGGTAATCTAAAATCAAAAAAAGGGGTCAACCTACCCAATACAGCTATTTCTCTTCCTGCGCTTACACCCAAAGATGTCATCGATGCCGAATTTGCTATTAAGCAAAACGTGGATTGGATTGCACTTTCTTTCGTCAGAAATAGTGACGATATTCTAGACCTTAGGGGTTTGATTGAAAAGCATACCGATCATAAAATTCCAATTATAGCCAAAATTGAAAAGCCAGAAGGAATTGAAAATATTGATAAAATTATTTCTTACTGTGATGGCTTAATGGTTGCTAGAGGAGATTTGGGCGTAGAAATACCACCAGCAGAAGTACCATTAGTACAAAAAGAATTGGTTAAACTCGCCAAAAAGGCAAGAATTCCTGTCATCATTGCCACTCAAATGATGGAAAGCATGATCGACAGCCTGACAGCAACTAGAGCCGAAGTTAATGATGTAGCCAACTCTGTCATGGATGGTGCTGATGCCGTGATGCTCTCTGGGGAAACCTCAGTCGGAGAATTTCCTGTCGAGGTAATTGAAACCATGAGCTCTATCATCCATAGTGTAGAACATTCCGAATTAATCTCAGTTCCTCAAAAACCGCCAAATATTAGAACTGTGAGGTTTATAACAAAGTCTATTTGTTACCACGCCGTTCACATCGCTAATGATGTACAAGCCAAAGCCATTTGTACTTTAACCAATAGTGGCTACACGGCGTTTCAAGTATCAGCATGGCGACCTAATTCGCATATTTTAGTCTTTACTTCGAACAGACGTATCCTTACCCAACTCAATTTGGTCTGGGGTGTAAAAGCTTTCTTTTACGACAGTTTTGAAAGTACTGACAGAACCGTTGAGGAAATCAATGAGATTGCCCAAGAAATGGGTTATGTGCAAAAAGGAGATCTATTAGTCAACCTCACCGCAATGCCCATTGTAGAAAAAGGGATGGTCAATACATTAAGGATTTCAAGCGTTTGATTAAAAGACTAAATGTGAAAAAAATTTGTCTTGTCCTTTTAATCATTTTCTCCTTTTCAAAAGTAAAAGCACAGGATTCTCTCAAATGGTCGACAAAGAATCGAAACCTTAGCATCCAGTTGCTATTTCCCGATTGGAAATCAAAAGCTTTGATTCTTAGTTTTGATGATGGTCGTGTGGAGGACAGAAAATTGGTAGCACTCCTCAATGAATACAATCTGAAAGGAACATTCCATTTAAATTCTGGTAGGCTATCCACTCCGGGGACTGTAAATCACGATGAGCTGAAATCTCTATACGGTGGCCATGAATTATCCCTTCACGGTTATAATCACCAAGGAATGACCCATTTATCTAATATTGATTATATCTATGAAATAGGAGAGGATAGAAGAACATTGGAACAAATTTCTGGTCAATTAATCCGTGGTCTTGCCTATCCCTTTGGAAGTTATAATGTCGATGCTATTCCAACAATGAGAGATTTAGGTATAGAATACGCTAGAACAGTCGCTGACACTTATGCCTTTGATGTTCCTAAAAACTTTCTTGTTTGGCACCCCAGTATTCATATGTTTGGAAAGGCAGGTTATATGGGTAATTTGCCCGAGGATGACAAAAAAGAATACGAACGATTCGATGCATTAACTGAATCTTTTTTTGAGACAGAAAATCTCGCACTGTATTATGTATGGGGGCACAGTTGGGAGTACACCGACAAATGGGATAGGGTTAGTCGTTTTTTTGAAAAAGTTTCTGGAAAGAAAAATATTTTTTACACCACCCATATTGACTTGGTCGATTACCTCAATGCCTATAAAAGAATGATCATATCGGTTGATAAAACGCAATTTTTCAATCCGAATAGCACAACCCTTTACATTAAGGTGACTGACTATACTGATTTAAATAATCCGAAGTCACAAAAAATTCTAATTCCGGCAGGATCCTCTGCCAAAATTGATAGGTGAACTTTACTTTCAATTCATGAAGGAAGAAATTGAACGAAAATTTTTAGTCACTGGAGATCTTTTTAAAAAACTTTACATTGAAAAACACCACATCATTCAGGGCTATCTAAACAAAGACCCTGATCGGACTGTTAGGGTTAGGCTAAAAAATAATGAAGGTTGGTTGACAATCAAAGGAAGAAGTAACAAAGAGGGGACCACAAGAATGGAATGGGAGATAACCATTCCAAAAATCGAAGCCCAGTCTTTACTCAAACTTGCAGTAGATCGTCCAATTGAAAAAATTAGGTATATAATCCCACATGGCGATCTGACGATTGAAGTTGACGAATTTATAAGTCACAGAAAGGGATTAATTATGGCTGAAATTGAACTTCCGCAGGAAAATACTCCTTTTGAAAAGCCCGATTGGCTGGGCGAGGAAGTCACAGGTAATCCTGACTACTACAATGCAATGATGTGATGTGATTTTTTTTTAAAACATTATCCTATCACTAGAATATTGTATCTTTCGAAAAAATATAGATATGTATTCACTCCTCAAAACCGTCCACTCTTATTGGGCTTATCTTGTTTTATTGATTTTGGTTTTAGCCATTTTCAATGCGCTAATTGGAAAGATTAAAGGAAAGGATTTTGAGTCAAAGGATCTCAGAGTTTCCCTGTTTGGACTGATCTTTTCTCACCTGCAATTACTTATCGGTTTAATCCTATATTTTGTATCACCTTGGTTTGGACAGTGGTCTGATTTGGGTGTTGGAGGTGTAATGGGAAATAACGAGGCCAGGTTGTATTTGGTCGAACATCCATTTACCAATATCATTGCTATTGTTTTAATCACTATGGGTTGGTCTCTCCACAAAAGACAAAGTGATCCAGGAAAAAAGTTCCTCAGAATTGGAATTTTCTATGGTCTTGGACTTATACTACTACTGAGTAGAATTCCATGGGACAGTTGGATTTAAATGGTAAAAATTAGCCATGAATCGCTCCTCTAGAAGACCTGCCTTCGCTCATCTATTACTAAAAAACAAACTGAAGATTGCTGTTCTTGGTGGCGGAAGTTGGGCAACTGCTTTAATCAAAATTCTGACTGAAAACAAAAGAAAAGTAGGCTGGTATATTAGAAAGGATATCAACATTGACTTCATACGAACAAATCATCACAATCCCAATTACCTGAGTTCAATAAACCTTAGAACTAGCCGCCTTAATATAAGTTCTGATATAAATGAAATCGTTGCTGCTGCTGATGTACTATTCATTGCAATTCCCTCGGCTTTTATTGCCTCAGAATTGAATAAAATTCAGGTTCCCATCGATCAAAAAATAATCTTCTCAGCTGTCAAGGGAGTCGTTCCAGAAAGCATGCTAATTGTTGGGCAACATTTCCATGAAAAATATGATATTCCCTATGAGAAGATAGGTGTGATTACTGGTCCTTGCCATGCGGAGGAAGTAGCGATGGAAAGGCTTTCTTTTCTAACCGTAGCTTGCATTGATATAAGTTTGGCAAAAGCAATTACTTCCATGCTAAAAACCAAATACATTCGAACAAAGACGTCCAATGATATTATTGGCACAGAATATGCCAGTATGCTCAAAAATATTTATGCCATTGCTGCGGGTATCGCCCATTCATTGGGATATGGAGATAATTTTCAAAGTGTTTTAATGAGTAATGCTATTCGAGAAATGAAAAGATTTATCAAGGATGTTTACAAACTCAAACGCAATATCAATAACTCGGCTTATTTGGGGGATCTTTTAGTAACGGGGTATTCTATTTTTAGTCGAAATCGAACTTTTGGCAGTATGATTGGTAAAGGCTATTCTGTGAAAGCTGCTCAGATGGAAATGCAAATGGTTGCAGAGGGTTATTACGCGACAAAATCAGCCAAAATGATCAACCAAAGTTACCCTACACGTATTCCGATAATAGATGCAGTATTCAGTATTCTTTACGAGGGTAAAAACGCTCAAAAGATTTTTAAAAAACTAGAGAAAAAATTGGACTAAACCCCTGATTTAAATTGGGATAAAAAGCGGACGTCATTTTCAAAAAATAAGCGGATATCCCCGATTTGGTATAGCAACATCGTAATACGTTCGATTCCCATGCCAAAAGCATAACCAGAATACTCCTCGGGGTCAATATTGCAATTTTTCAAAACGTTAGGATCTACCATACCACATCCCATGATTTCCAACCATCCTGTTCCCTTTGTAATCCGGTAATCCGTCTCGGTTTCTAATCCCCAATAAATATCAACTTCAGCGCTGGGCTCTGTAAAGGGAAAATAAGAAGGTCTTAATCGTATTTTTGACTTTCCAAAAAGAGATTTGGTGAAATATAAAAGGGTTTGTTTGAGATCGGCGAAAGAAACATTTTTGTCAATATACAGTCCTTCAACTTGGTGAAAAATACAATGAGATCTAGCAGAAATGGCTTCGTTTCTAAATACTCTTCCTGGTGAAATTGTCCGAATCGGTGGCTCATTGTCTTCCATATACCTAACCTGAACAGAAGATGTATGTGTACGTAATAATATATCCGGATTGGTCTGAATAAAAAAGGTATCCTGCATGTCCCTTGCCGGGTGATATTCAGGAAGGTTTAAAGCGGTAAAATTGTGCCAATCATCTTCAATTTCTGGTCCCTCAGAAATATTAAATCCGATTTGAGCAAATATATCTACAATTCTGTTTTTAACTAATGATAATGGATGTCTTGATCCCAATTCAATCGGAAACCCTGGGCGAGATAAATCGCCATAGCTACCCACGGCAGTTTGATCCTCTAAATTAGATTGAAGGGCTTTAACTTTTTCTGTAACAGCTGTCTTTAATGAATTTAGTGCCTGTCCATATGCCTTTTTCTCCGATGGAGGAACAGTTTTAAATGCAGCAAAGAAGTCATTTAAAACACCTTTTTTTCCTAGATATTTTATTCGAAATGTTTCTACCTCCTCTTTGGATTCAGTACTAAATGACTTAACCAAGTCTAAGTTTTCATTAATTTTTTCAATCATGGCACAAAAGTAAACATTTATTGAATTAGCTCCCGCTTTAAAAAATAGGTAACCAATGCTTCTTTCATCAATATACTTTGCTCCCCGGGTTTGAGTGATGGTAATGGCTCTAATAACTCAAAATGAGGCCATCCATCTCCATCAAAATAATCAAACCGATAATAGCCAAAGGGTTCTAAGACACTGCAAATCCCAATGTGAATTAAATTCACATTATCGTCTTTTTTCATTTTTTTGTGCACCTGACCCAATTCCTGTAAACCAACCAAGTAGAGAATCCCTTCAACATCAAGTGCTTCTCCATCAGAAAATTTATCACTCAAAACATTTACCAAGTTCTCCCAGCGGGACTTTAATTGTTGATCTCGATTTTGATTTTTTTGCACCTTACAAAGATACTTGCTTTGTGAAAATCTAATGCGCACATTACAAAAAATAAAGTACTTTCGTATTTGTGAATATACTCGATATCATACTCGCCCTTGCCCTAGGTTTTGGATTTCTAAAAGGTTTTACAAAGGGTTTTATTATTGAAATAGCCAGTTTGGGCGCCTTATTTTTAGGACTTTTGGGGGCGATAAAATTTTCGAGTTTTGTAGCAGAGCGGATCAAAGATTTTGTCGATTGGAGTCCAATTGCAATCCAAACCATTTCTTACCTTCTAATCTTTATCATTATCGTTTATGCCGTTTCTGTTTTGTCAAAAGGTTTGACTAAAATATTAAGCCAAGCTTCATTGGGGTTATTCAATAAATTTCTAGGTGCCATTTTTGGGGTTTTGAAATGGGCAGTTCTTATGAGTGTCATTTTATTTTTTTTAGTAAAAATCAATGAATGGATTGTCATAATTGACCAAGAAATGATCAAAGGGTCTTTGTTATTCGAACCGATTACCGAGCTTGGAGAATATCTATTTAATTGGGGTAGTGAACTATCCAAAGAAATTCCCGAGGACCTTATTTGAACCCCTTTAAACTTCTTACCTCACCTTCTTTAATCCAACCTTCTGAGCCGTTAGCAATTCTTATTTTTTGCCATTCTTGAAGCGCATCCAACATCTGAACTTTTGTGCCTTCATGGAGCAAGAATAAGACCTCGGCCCGTGAATTGGGTTCTGCCCAAACTTCTATTTTTTTATTGAATAGAATCCCATAAGTCGTCTCCGCAGTGTTTTTAGATTTAATCACTGCAATTGAAATTGAACTAATCAAAAACAACCCAGACACAATAGTGATAACAAAGTAGATCCGCTTTGCCAAAGGAATTTTATTTTTAGAATAAAACCCCCAAAATATTGCCAATAACCAGGCCAAAAGAACCGAAAAGATCGCCCAGCCTTGTTGAGAAAACAAACCGACAAGACCCTGCTGAAATTTTGATATTTGAGACTTAGGAAGAACTTCAACCGCATCTATTGCCATGTTTTGAGCAAAAGCACTATTGATATTGATGTCTTCGTCTTGAGGATTCAATTGTTTTGCTTTTTCATAGAAGAAAATACTTTCCGCTACATTATTCAACCGATAATAACAGTTTGCCATATTGTAGTAAAGTGCTGCACTATGTTCACCCGAGGCTAAAATTTCTTTATATAACAAAACTGCATTCTCAAATTGACCTGCATTGTAAGCAGTATTTGCATTTTTAAATAGCTGATCGTTTTCTTGCCCAAAACCAAAAGAAATAAAAAGAATTGCGATAAGTAGGATTAATTGCTTTCTCATAATTTTTTATCAATATTGGAGATTACCTTAAGTGCCTGGTCAAAATCCTGTTGCATTTTGGCATCAGTAGTAGGCGCATATCTAGCGATTTCGCAATTCTCTAAAAGGTCAATAAATGACTTTATCTCTGACTGGTTTAGACTTTTGCCCCCGAGCATTTCAGAAATCTTTTCTTTGCTAAAATCATCTGTTTTGATTTTGAGTTTGGCCTTAAGGTAGTTGTAAAGGGCTCGTTCCAAAGCATCGTAAAAAAGTGTTTTATTTCTTAAATTCTTTTTGGCTTCCCCAAGATATTTTTTAGCCAACCGATTAGCAGCTCTTAATCTTGATCCCTCTACATCATCCGAAATCCTCTGATTTCTCCGAAGAAGTAGAAGAAAGGCAAATAGCATCAGAAACGGAGAAGCTAACAAGCCGTAAAATAATTTACTGTTCCAAAATTCCTTTTGGACAATGGGCTCAAGATCAGGGTTTAACTTAATAAATCTAAAAGATTCATCTGTCGCAGTAACCAATTGTTTGTTAACAGAAGCAGTATTGTTTTCCGCATTGGGAGAGACAGGGCCGCCGTAAACATCAACAAGTTGATCATTAGAACGCAAGGTGATGTAGCGTTCTTGTTTGGGATCAAAATAGGAAAAGGAGACAACTGAAATGGGATACTTCCCTTGAAAGCGAGGTACAACCGTATAGTTATCCTCTATACTTCCTTGCATCCCATACAAGGATGTTTTGACATTTTCGGAATGTTCAGGTTCAAAGACCTCTAACGTACTGGGTAGAACAAGCTTTGGCAAATTAAAAAGCTTTAGATTTCCATTACCTGACACTTTTAATTTTACCTCAAAAGATTCGGTTGCCTTGAGAGAATTTTTATTGATTAATACGTCAAAATCAAATTGCCCAACAGCACCAAAATAATTAACTGGTTTTCCTTTTTCAGGTAGGGGCTTAACATTGATTATTTTTTTTCCTGCCGATACTGATCTGGAGGATTGCTGTACAATTCTATTTCCAAAAAAGTCTCTTCGCCTTGAAGGTAAATCAATAACTAAACTCAAGGTTAATGGCTCAATGGTCAACTTACCAGTTTTCTGTGGATACAGCACACTTTTTCGCCAAACCACAACATTATAATCTTCTCCCTTGTAAGTTCCAGATTCTACTTTAAGCTGTGGAATATTAATATTGTGGCTCCAAAAATCTGCAAACTTAGGATTATCAACTGCCCGACCATCTGATATTCGCAATGGATTTCTGAAATATAATTTATAAACCACCGTAATAGCCTCATTAAGATAAGGGCGGCTATTAGAAATCTCAGCTACAAGATGAAGGTTATCATCGATTAAATACTCTGGGCTATTAGGGTCTCTTGGAACTTCTACTGCCTCAGTTACTGTAATATCAACAGGAGAGGTCTTATATATAGAACCTCCAATATTGATCGTAGCTTGTTTGATACTTAATGCACCTTTTTTATTAGGTGTCAGAAAATAGGTATAGGTTTTTGAAAAGCTTCTTTTTCCATTTACCCATGAGTTACTAATTGACTGATTGGGGCCACCAACGACTGTAAACCCAGAAAAATCGGGAGGCGTAAAGTCATCCCCATTTTGATTCATGTTAAAATCTACTCGCAATCGTTCATTTAAGCCCAGACTTCTCTTACTGACTTTTATGTCAAAGCTTACATCTTGAGCAATCGATTGCACGATTCCCGTAATTAACAGTAAAACAAAAATCCAAAACTTTTTCATCGATAAAATTTTACCAATCTTTTCTTCCTCTCACAGGCACACCTTGTACCTTCTCTGCATTCACTTTATCTTGAACCTCTTTCTCTTGATTATTCATTGCCTCAAGCAAGCTTCTAACCTGCTCTGGTGACAACTCCGATTGCTTAGGTTGTTGTGGCGACTGATTTTGTTTTTCATTATCTCCCTCACTAGGTTGGTTGTCTTTTTCCTGATCTCCCTCATCTTTTTTATCTTCCTCATCTTCACCTTGATCACTTTCATTATCATCCTTATTCTCTCCTGAATCCTGATCTTTGTCACCATCCTTGTCTTGGTCTTTGTTCTCCTGATCATCTTGATTATCCTGATCTTGTTGATCCTGTTCGTCCTCTTGATCTTGGTTTTGATCTTGATTTTGTTGTTCTTTTTCTAGAAGTTCTTTTGCCAATGCGTAATTGTATCGAGTTTCTTCATCTTGGGGATTATTCCTAAGCGCATTTTTGTAGGTTTCCACAGCTTTGGCATAGTCTTTTTGTTTCATAAAGACATTCCCCATATTATGTAGTGCATGATGCTTACTAGATTTATTTTCCGCAAATTTTTGTGTCTGGAAATAGCGTTGTTTCGCCTCCTCATAGTCTTGCTCGTTAAAGTGCGTATTACCGAGGTTATAGAGAGCTTCAGTTCTTTCAGGAGACTTAGAAAGAGCCTCGCGATAAACCATCTCAGCCTCATCAAAGACCTCAGCATCGGCGAGTTGATTACCTTCATATATTTGATTGGTAACCTCACTCTCTTGTGCGTTAATTTGCACCAAAGTGAACAGACACAAAACCATTAAGAAAGTTCTTATTAACATTATTATTCGTTAAATAAATTAAGGCGTTGAACCCATTTGGTTTTTGTTTCAAAAAGAAACAGCTCTAACAAAATTAGCAGGAATCCCGTAAAAAGAAAAATCTGAAACTGATCTTTATAACTTACAAATTTCTTAGCTTCAAACTCTTTTTTATCCATTTCCTTTAGCGTTCCTACCACGAAATCTACCACAGCTTGCGTATCGTTCCCGTCAATGTATCCACCATCAGCGGCATCGGCAATTTGTTCAAGTATTTCGGCATTTCTCTTGGTGATGACCGTCTCCCCTTCCATATCTTTCTTATAGGATTCTACTATCCCTTTCCTCTTTATTGGAATGGGGGCTCCTTCATCAGAACCTACTCCGAAAGTGAAAATTCTTATTCCCATAGCTGAAGCCCGATTTGCTGCTGATTCAGCTTCCTCTGAGTGATCCTCTCCGTCCGAAACTAAAAATACCACACGATTGGTTTGATCTTCATCATCAAAAAATGTTCCTGATAAGTCCAATGCAGCATCCAAAGCGGTTCCCTGAGAAGATAGCATGTCGGTATTTAGCGCCTGTAAAAAGATTTTAGCAGCACCATAATCTGTAGTAATTGGCAGCTGAGGAATTGCCTGAGCTGCATAGGCGATAATGCCTATACGATCACTTGCCAATTCATTGATAATGGCTGAAACCAAACGTTTAGACTTCTCTAATCGGTTAGGCGCAATATCCTCGGCTAACATACTCTTAGAGACATCAATAGCAAAAACAATATCCACACCCTCTCTTTTTACGGTTTCCAATTGCGTTCCAATTTTAGGATTTACAAGACCCACGATTAAAAATGAAACCCCTAAAGTCAACAAAAGCAATTTTAGGACAGGTTTAAACTTGGATCGGTTTGGACTTAATTTTTCCATGAGTGAAGATTGGGCAAAGCGGGTTTGGACGTTTCTCTTCCATCTTGCAACCACCAAATAACCAATCCATAACACTGGTAAAATACTAAAGAAGTATAAGTAAAATGGCGTATCCAACTGGTACATATCAAATAAAACTTTTAAATAGGGTATTTCGGGCCAACCACTCGATCAAAATCAAAGCGAGTGCCAATAAGACCAACAGTCTAAATTTTTCTTCGTAGTTGTAATATTTAAATTCCTCTACCTCTGTTTTTTCTAGTTTGTTAATCTCATCATAAATCTCCTCAAGCTTTTTGTTGTCAGTAGCCCTGAAGTAAAGTCCCCCTGTGTTTTTTGCAATGGTTTTCAATAACTCCTCGTCAATCTCGACTTTGGTTAGTCCATACTGAAACTTTCCGTTGGGTAAAATCCCTACTGGTGCTCTTGCAGTTCCATTACTTCCTAATCCAATGGTGTAGGTCTTAATTGCATATTCTACTGCCAACTCACTGGCAATTTTAGGGTCGATAAAGCCTGAGTTATTCACCCCATCGGTTAGTAAAATGATAACTTTACTTTTAGCGCGACTATCTTTCAGTCGGTTAACGGCTGTCGCAAGCCCCATACCAATCGCAGTTCCATCTTCAATGATGCCCTCATATCGAATTTCACCTAAAGCATTTTTTACAATTGCTTTATCGCTTGTAATGGGTGTTTTGGTATAGCTTTCCCCTGCATAAATGACCAGTCCGATACGATCACTGATGCGATCATCAATAAAAGATGTGGCGACCCTTTTAAGGGCAGAAAGTCGGTTAGGCTTTAAATCCTGTGCTAACATACTGGAGGAAACATCAATGGCCATTACAATATCGATTCCTTTGTTCAATTTAGTTCTGGTTGAAACGTCCATGGTTTGTGGGCGTGCTATTGCCAAAACAATCAAAGCCATGGCAAGAAGTCTCAATACAAACAAGAGTGGTTGAAGCTTTGCTAAAAAACTTGAATTTTGCTGAAAGCCTTTTAGGGAAGATATCTTCAAAACCGGCTGAGATTTTTTTGAGGTAAAAAAGTACCATGCTATCACTAGCGGAAGCGATACAAGCAACCACAAGTAATTGGGATTCGCAAAATAAATTCCCTCAAACATCGCTATAATTCTTTTATAAGTTCAAAACTATCCATGACTCTTTTTTCAATCTCAGTAGCATATCGATCTTCCTTTTCATACAACAAGGTCAAATTGATACCCCCTTTGTCAAAATCAAACAAATGGGTCATGTAATTACATCTTACTCTTTCGTTTTGTCCTTTTTTGGGATAGTCTAATGTCCCATAAATTTTGAGAGATGGAATTCCCGAAAGCGTTGTAAATTCCTCTTCTTTTATAAGAATATTTACCGCGCCACGAGACTGAAAATCCTTGATGATGTCATTGATTAATTCTTGGATTTTCTCCTTATCTCTAACTTGTTGCTCCTCTTTTGATGGTTTTTCTTCTGCCTGTTTTTGGGGGGCTTTCTGGGTAAATACCAGGTCTATGTAGAAAGGAGAATCATAGTCCCCAGAGGAAAAACGAAGTGCACCACCCATTTCAGTTTTAATTCGCTTCAATACCTCAGGTGTAGAAATTTTAACTGGTGGTGTTCCATATTGACTTGTAACCCATTCTTGGTTTTTAAGCTTTATGGTTGGGTAACCCAATAAGGTATCTCTAACTGGATAAAAACCATACACTAAAATCGCTGTTCCTAAGCTTAGCACTAATAAAATTCCAAATGATGCAAAACTCCACTGCAGTTGCTTTTTTCTCCTTTTCTTTGCTAATAATTGTTGGTATTCCTCCCTTTCTCTTATCTCCTCAGGAGTGGGTTCTGGCAATGCTTCTTTGGTTTCAATGACCACTTCCTCAACCAATGCCCTATCCTTGGAAGTTGAACCAAATTCAGGAGTTGATCGAGCAAATTTTACTAAATCTGCAGTTTGTAAAACAGTCTTAAGATTTTTTATCGTTTCCCGTTCCAGTTCTAATTTCCCCGTTTGCTTCAGGGCTTCCAACTTGAGCAACAACTCATCTGTGGTACTCTCCAATGCACTAATTTTTGCTTCTTCCTCCAGATAACGTCTCACGACATCGGTCAACCTAGAATAATAATTTTTATACTCTTCTTGTTCACTAGGTGTAACGGATTCTAACGCCTTCAATTCTTCGATAGCACGCTCAAAAGGTGGAAGTTTCTTCCTTAGTGCTTCCCTCCTTTTTTTTGCAAAAAAGAAACCATAGATCAGTCCAACCAAAATCAATACGGCAAGTAACCCAAAAATTAAACTTCGCGTCAAAGCCTCAAAGTTTTGATCTACCTGGGCAATCGGCTTAATATCGAATAACTTTTGCTTTAAGGTGTCTACTGGAACGTTGGCAACCTGAATTAATAGAGAGTCTGAGATTTTGGCAAATCCATTGATTGAAACTTTCTGTGGAGGCAACCAGTAGGCGCCCGAATCAAATTGAATCAAGGCATATTTCTTGGTGAAAAGGTAGTGACTTTGAGCCCTTAACGTATCAATTGGACTTTCCTCGAGAATTTCAAAAGGAGCAAACAGGGCTTGTTCTGGAAAAATAACCTGTACAGTGGAATCAGCTTTCAATTGGAGCGTATAGTTAATCTGTTCCCCGATACGCATTTTGGTGGTGTCCACTGCCACATTCAATTCATAATCTGACTGACCCCTCAACATACAAAAGGAGAGAATAAACCCTAAAAAAAGTAAGGCGTTTCTCGTCATTTAACCCCTTGATTTAAAATAATTCAACAACTTTTTGACATAACTCTCGTCCAAACGACAATGCAAGGTTCCCGCTCCATTTTTATGGAAAAGGCTTTCAAATTCACCGACTTGTTTTTTGTACTGCTGGGCATAGGCCTTGCGAACAGTCAAAGATTGGGTATTCACCCAGGCCGTTTGTCCAGTTTCATTATCCAACATAGGCACCAAACCTAAATTAGGTATGTTTTCTTCATGGCGGTCAAAAATTCTAATTCCAGTCAAATCGTGTTTTTTTGCTACAATTCTTAATGTTTTTTCATAGTTGCTATCCATGAAGTCTGACATCAAAAAAACAATGGCTTTCTTCTTCATCACACCAGACAAAAATTCTAGCGCATTACTGATATTTGTTTTTTTACTTTTTGGATCATATTCCAAAAGTTCGCGGATAATTCTCAACACATGAGACCGTCCTTTTTTGGGGGGAATAAAAAGTTCAACCTGATCTGAAAAAAGAATTAACCCAACTTTGTCATTGTTTTGCATTGCAGAGAAAGATAGTGTCGCTGCTATTTCTGTCAATTCTTCCCTCTTAAACTGTCCCTGCGTTCCGAATAATTCCGAACCACTGATATCAATCATCAACATTAAAGTCAATTCTCTTTCCTCCTCAAAAACCTTAACAAAAGGTTCGTTATAACGTGCAGTAACATTCCAATCGATACTTCTCACGTCGTCCCCATATTGGTATTGTCGCACCTCACTAAAAGTCATTCCCCTACCTTTAAAGGTACTGTGATACTCCCCGCCAAATATATTATCGCTTAGCCGACGGGTCTTAATTTCAATTTTACGAACTTTTTTTAGGAGCTCCTTAGTGTCCATTGATGCTTAAATTAGTAGTGATGGAGAAGTTTATTGCCTAGGGCACCTCAACTTCATTGATGATTTGACTGATCAAATCCTCAGTGGTAACGTTTTCAGCTTCTGCCTCGTAAGTCAATCCGATTCGGTGACGTAAAACATCATAAATCACCGCCCGTACATCTTCAGGAATGACATAACCGCGATGTTTGAGAAAGGCATGGCATTTTGCTGCAGTTGCCAAGTTGATACTTCCCCGAGGGGAGGCACCAAAACTGATCAAAGGCTTTATTTTTGCCAAATTATAGTTCTCTGGGTAGCGGGTTGCAAAAATCAAATCGAGGATGTATTTTTCAATTTTCTCATCCATGTAGATTTCTCTGACAGTAGCCTGTGCAGTTTCAATTTGCTTGGTGGTTACAACTGGTTTTATTTTCTCAAATGTGTTATTGAGGTTCGAACGAACAATTAATTGTTCTTCTTCAATCTTAGGGTAATCAATAACAGTCTTCAACATAAATCGATCTACCTGTGCCTCAGGTAAGGGATAGGTTCCCTCTTGCTCAACGGGGTTTTGGGTCGCCATCACCAAAAACGGTGAGGGGAGTTTAAAAGTTGTGTCTCCAATAGTGACTTGTTTTTCCTGCATCGCCTCTAGTAAAGCCGACTGCACTTTGGCGGGAGCACGGTTGATCTCATCTGCCAAAACAAAATTGGCGAAAATTGGCCCTTTTTTGATGGTAAAATCATTCTCCTTGATGTTGTAAATCATCGTCCCGACAACATCAGCAGGTAACAAATCAGGGGTGAACTGAACCCTGCTAAAAGCACCTTTTACTGCTTGACTAAGGGTGTTTATCGCAAGAGTTTTAGCCAAACCAGGCACCCCCTCAAGAAGGATATGACCACGACCTAATAAGCCAATTAGTAAGCGTTCAACCATTTGTTTCTGACCAACGATGACCTTATTGATTTCCATGGTCAATAAATCGACAAAGGCACTTTCCTTTTCAATCTTTTCATTGATTGCTTTAATATCAACACTCTTGTTTACTGTTTCTTCCATTTTCTGTAGCGATTAAAACATTAATTTTCGGGAAAGCAAAATTGAAAATTATTTTTGTGTACCATTGTTAACAATTGGTTAAAAATAGGCTGTTTGGTGGTTTTATTGCCCCGTAAATTGTTTCTAATTTAGGATATCGAATTTAAGAGAAATTAAATAGATGACAAAAGGCTCAAGGATAATATCTGGAACAATGAACTGGGGGCAATGGGGAAAGCAACTTGATACCGCCGCCATGGCATCCCTCATAGGGAAGTGTATCGAATTAGGAATCAACACTTTTGACCATGCTGATATTTATGGGGGATACACCACCGAAGCTGAATTTGGCAAGGCTTTCCAACAAACAAAAATCGACAGGGAAGCACTGTATTTTATTTCCAAATGTGGCATACAATTTCCCACCGACACCAGCCCAGTTTTATTCAACTACTATAGCTATTCTAAATCCTATATCATTCAACAAGTCGAGCGTTCTCTCACGAACTTGCAAACGGACTATCTAGACCTACTGTTACTCCACCGTCCAAGCCCCTTGATGGAGGCTGGTGAGATCAACGCCGCCCTAGACCAGTTAATTGCTCAAGGAAAAATTAAAGCCTTTGGGGTCTCCAACTTTAGCCCCTCACAAATCGATTTGATCAATGAAAATAATCCTATAATTTTCAACCAAATTGAATTTTCCCTTTCGCATTTTGAACCCATTTATGATGGTACTTTGGATTATTTAACCCAAAAACAGATTGGAGTGATGGCATGGTCTCCACTGGGAAAATATTTTAGCAATAAGGACAATCAACAAGAAAGTATACAAAAAACACTTATCCCCCTAAAAGAAAAATACAATGCAGAGGAAGATCAGTTGCTATTGGCATGGATAATGAAGCACCCTGCAAATGTCCTTCCAGTTATTGGAACCACCTCAGAAAATCGTATGAAAAAAGCGTTAAAGGCGGGCGAAATTGAACTGGATGAAATTGACTGGTTTTCGCTTTTGGTTGCAAGTCAAGGTCATAAAATGCCATAATCGATGAAAAGAAAAATTGCGTTTTCAGTAATACTTGCCAAAGAGGATCGAGTCAAAACCCAGAAGAATTTCCTACAGTTATGATCAACAAACGCCTACTGGTCAAAAGCTTATTATCCCAAAACGATGAAAATAGTTTTTACGACAAAAAGCTGAAGATCAACTTAGGTTCTAAAGAGGGAAAAGCCAAATTCCTTAAACACATTTGCGCGCTTTCCAACAGCAACCCCAAAAATAATTCCTATATCGTTATTGGCGTAGAAGATGAAGGAAACAAAATTGTGGGTGTTGATTTTTTTGACGATAGCAAGCTGCAAAACCTCATCAATGCTTATTTGGAGAACCCACCTAGAGTATCTTATGAGAACATTCATTTTCCACATTTACCCAATGGAAAAGTGGTTGGCTTGGTGACAATTATGCCCAATCAAGCGTTGACCTCCCTAAGAAAAAATATCTGGAAATATTATGGGGGTAGTGTTTTTGTGAGAGAAGGTAGTATCTCTCTTCCTAAAATATTCGACATTAAAATTGAGGACAACAACAGTGCTTTGGTTACCAAGATTGAAACCCATGCAGAAAATAATATCCAACTTACACTGGATGGAGTAGTAGATTTTCTAGGAGCACATGGTGACGAACTGGTCAAAAAATACCAAGTTTTTAAAGAAGTATTTGTGTTGTGTTGGGCGGGTTTAGAAAAAAGAAATAAAGGCAGAGTCTACTACTCCCGTGTGGATATCGAATTGATCAATGAGCAGGTCAAGCTTTTTTATTCTAACCTGGACGAGGTGGAAATCCAGTGGGACGAGAATGCGTTTATCATCACAGAATACGTCAGGCTGAATATAGAGAATCAATACAGGTTTTTCCCTCTAGAAGAGGTGAAAATTATTTTTAAGGAAAATGGCACTTACCAAATGGAAACTGAACTTTTGTTTTCCCCCCCAGAAATGGACAAAAAAAGTTTGTTTCACCGCTTAAATGCCAATAACGCCCTTTTAAAAAAAATGGAAAAAGGCATATCCCTTAGCCCTTCAGAACAGGAGGATCTATACCAAATAGCTCCTAGTTATATGCTCTGTTATCTGAATAATTTGGAAACCGCAAAAGAACAACTCATACGATCTCAGAAACTACTCCGTGCTCAAGGGGAATCGGTTTACGAAACCTTTAAAGATACACAACGCATTTTGAGAAAAATTAAATACAATTGATCGATAATTTTAACATTTAATCCAAAAAAAAATTAAAGGGTTTTTGTAGCTTTGGGATACCCAAAACTAAAACCTAATGAAATCTACTTATGCTGCAGCAAGCTTTTGCTTGTTGTCTTTAATGCTGAAAATGCCAAAATCAGAATATCTGGATCGGGTGACGCACAGTTAGTCGCCAACTCTCATTTGAACGCTAGGATAAGTGGATCGGGTGATATACAATATAAAGGAAGTCCAAATGAAGTGGACGTCAAGGTCTCTGGAAGTGGTTCAATCACCAAAGAATAAGGAGTTAAAACTCATTTAAACCCTCGGGATAAAGAAAGTGATTATAGGGGAATCGGGTAATGTGAATTTTACGTGTTTCGGCATAAACCCGTTCTCTAAAAACCTGAAGATTTTCTTTATTTATAGCAGAGATAAATAGGGCTCTATCGTTTATGCGGTGCATCCAAGTGTTTTGCCACTCCTCGAGGGAATAGTGATGTTGGGTCCGTTCAGCGATTAAATCGGTTTCATCCCAAGGCGCTGGTTCGTAGGCATCTATTTTATTAAAGACCATCAAGGTGGGTTTATCGAGACTATTAATTTCTTTTAAAATTTGATTCACGGATTCAATGTGTTCTTCGAAATTGGGGTGTGAAATATCTACCACGTGCAGTAACAAATCCGCCTCTTGGACTTCGTCTAGGGTGCTTTTAAAAGACTCCACCAACTGAGTAGGTAGTTTACGAATAAACCCTACGGTATCACTCAACAAGAAAGGTAAATTTCCAATTACCACTTTTCGAACCGTGGTATCCAAAGTGGCAAATAATTTGTTTTCGGCAAAAACCTCACTTTTGGCAATGACATTCATTAAGGTAGATTTCCCTACATTGGTATAGCCAACAAGTGCCACCCGAACGAGTGCCCCGCGATTTCCTCTTTGGGTAGCCATTTGTTTGTCTATTGTCTTAAGTTTTTTCTTAAGTAAGGAGATTTTATCCCTAACGATCCGGCGGTCAGTTTCAATTTCTGTTTCCCCAGGACCACGCATGCCAATCCCTCCTCGTTGTCTCTCTAGGTGTGTCCACAGTCCTTTTAGTCGGGGCAAAAGGTATTCATACTGCGCCAGTTCAACTTGAGTACGGGCATAACTGGTTTGTGCTCGTTGGGCAAAAATATCCAAGATAAGACCAGTACGGTCTAATATTTTACACCGCAAGATTTTTTCAATATTACCTTGTTGTGCCGGGGTAAGTTCGTCATCGAAAACTACGGTAGTCACCTCATTTTCTTCCACATAGTCCTCCACCTCCTGCATTTTACCAGTACCTATAAATGTTTTGGGATTTGGGATTTGCATCTTTTGAACGAATCGTCTAAGCACATTCCCCCCTGCTGTTAGGGCTAAAAAAGCCAATTCATCGAGATATTCTTTCGATTGAGATTCATCCTGCTGGCTGTTGATGATTCCAATAATAACTGTTTTTTCAAGAACGAGCGATTTGGCTTCAATCATCTTTACCGGCTTTATTCCAGGTTTTTAAAGAAAGGGTTTTTCCATCAAAAACACCATAGGTAAAATGTGTGATCCAGTCACCTAAGTTGATGTACTGGGATTGCTTTCCCAAATCAATTGCTAAAGGCAAGTGTCGGTGACCAAAAACAAAATAATCGTAATGCTTTTTCTCCAATTTACTTTTACTGTATGCTACCAGCCACTCTTTATCCTCTCCCAAGAATTTAATATCCTCTTCTCCAGAAATCAATTTATTTTTTTGAGATAAATATTGTCCAAATCGGATGCCTAAATCTGGGTGAATCAATCGATAAAGCCACTGAAAAAAGGGGTTTTTAAAGACTTTTTTCATCCGTTTATAGCCCTTATCACCAGGACCCAAACCGTCACCGTGTCCGATCATTATAACCGTATCTTCAATTTTGATTTCAATGGGATTGTGGTGAACCGTAATTCCAAGTTCATTTTGAAAATAATCTTTCATCCAAAGGTCATGGTTCCCGACAAAAAAAATGATTGGGATACCGCTGTCAGTTATTTCAGCCAATTTTCCCAATACTCTAACAAAACCCCTGGGAACTACTTGCTTGTATTCAAACCAAAAATCAAATAAGTCTCCCAATAAGTAAATCGCCGCGGCATCTTTACGAACTTCTTCTAACCAGCTAACAAAAATCTTTTCTCGCTCTCGACTGGATAACTCGGCTTCCAACCCGAGATGATTGTCAGAGGCAAAATAGATTTTTTTGTTTTTTGGAAGTTTCATTCTATGGACTGCGCTATATCAAGTTGATGGCCTGATCTAAATCTTCGATCAAATCTTGAACATCTTCTATACCCACACTGAGACGAATCAATCCATCTACAACGCCACTTTTTTCCCTAACTTCTTTTGGTATTGAAGCATGCGTCATCGAAGCTGGGTGTCCTGCCAGACTCTCCACGCCTCCCAGCGATTCGGCCAACGTAAAAACTTTTAGACTTTCTACAATTTTAATTGCTTTTGCATTGTCTCCACCTTTAGGCAAAAAGGATATCATTCCGCCAAAGGATTTCATTTGAGCTTTGGCAACTTTATGATTGGGGTGATCGGAAAAACCGGGCCAATAAACTTTTTCAATTTTTGGATTTTCCTTTAAAAATGTCGCAATTGCTGCACCATTTTCAGAATGCCTTTGCATCCTAATGTGTAAAGTTTTAATCCCTCTAAGGGTTAAAAAACAATCCATCGGTCCAGGTACTGCACCACTTGAATTTTGAATGAATGCAAGTTTTTCGTGTAACGCGTCGTCATTTACTGCGACCAATCCTAATACGGTATCACTATGCCCTGCAAGGTATTTGGTTGCGGAATGCATCACAATATCAGCTCCCAATTCTAAGGGTTGTTGAAGATATGGTGAAGCAAAGGTATTGTCCACTGCCACAATAATATCATGGGCTTTACCTAAACTTGCAATGGGTTTAATATCCACTACATTCATCATAGGATTGGTTGGAGTCTCTACCCAAATTAGTTTGGTTTTTTTATTGATTTGAGCGGCAACTGCATCGATATTTTGCATGTCAACGAAGTGAATTTTTAAACCGTACTTCTCGAAAATTTGGGTAAAAATTCGATAGGACCCTCCATATAGATCATTTACAGAGATGATTTCGTCACCGGGATCAAACATTTTGACAATCGTATCCATGGCGGCCATACCAGAGGCAAAAGCCAAGCCGTGTTTTCCGTTTTCCAGAGCAGCAATTGAGCGCTCTAATGCGCTTCTTGTAGGATTATGAGTGCGGCTGTACTCATAACCTTGATGATCCCCTGGGCTTTTTTGTGCGTAAGTTGAGGTTTGGTATATCGGAGGCATAACCGAACCATAAGCCTTATCTGGTTCTTGTCCTCCGTGAATAGTAGCACTGTTAAATCTTAGCTTCTTGTCCATTAATCTGATTTTTAACGCTACAAAGGTATTGGATTTTGAATAAAGTTTCGGATTCTCCTCATTACTTTAAATATTGATGATAAAACGCTTTAAAGGATTTTAAAACCATTTCGGAATTCTTTAAAATATATTTTTTCCATTTCTTTGCAGCTAAGAAGAGTTGCTATGAATTATTTTCTTTTTTTAAGTAGTTGTGACACTTGTAAGCGCATCATAAAAACGTTAAATCTCCCAGACGATGTTGTTATGATCGATATTAAAAAATCTCCAATCTCTCCAGCTCAAATTGAAGAAATTTACAACGCAACAGGGAGCTATGAATCTTTGATCAACAAAAGAGCGCAACTTTTAAAGCAACGAAATATTGATACTAAAAATCTTACTGAAGAAACTGCTAAACAATTACTAACTGATCACTACACTTTCCTAAAAAGACCTGTTTTGGTTTACAATGGTAAAGTTTTTATCGGTAATAGTAAAAAAGAAGTAGAAATGGCCAAAAGCTGGTTAGATGAACAGTAGGTTTCTAGCCCTGACGGCGGCTGGCGGAGCTACGATTATTTATGGTTTAAATCATACAATTGCCAAGGCGGTGATGCCTGATTATGTGGGGGCATTTGGATTTATTTTCTTCAGAACTGCTGGAGCTGCTATTCTTTTTTGGGCGGTAAGTTTCTTTCTTCCCAACGAAACAATTGACCGAAAAGACTATTTGCGTTTTTTTATGACGGCTTTATTAGGGATGTGTATCAACATGCTTTCCTTTTTTAAAGGTCTTGAGCTTTCCACTCCAGTTAACAGTGGAATTTTTGCCACTACCAATCCGATTATTATACTTCTGCTTTCTTATATATTTCTGAAGGAAAAAATTGGCGTGCGTAAATTTTTAGGGATTGGTCTGGGTTTTGCAGGCGCATTAATGCTGGTTCTTTACGGTACGGAGAATTCGGCCAAATCACCCAATGTTTTATTGGGAAACATGCTCTTTATGGTCAACTCTATTTTTTTTTCCAGCTACATTATTATGGTAAAGCCACTTACCAAAAAATATCACACCATTACCATTATGAAATGGCTTTTTTTAATGGGATTTATTATGACTTTTCCCATTACCGTTGGAGAATTTAGTGTAATTAATTGGAGCGATCTTCCTTTTAATATCGTTTGGAGAATTCTTTTTGTAATTGTTGGGACTACCTTTTTGACTTATCTACTCAATCTTTTTGCACTAAAAAATCTACAGGCCTCTACTGTCGGTGCTTTTGCGTATGCACAGCCCATTATCGCAATTGCCTTTGCTGTTTTTAGTGGCAACGATTACTTGGACATCTTTAAGGCTTTTGCTTGCATCACCATTATGGTTGGGGTTTACTTGGTGTCTAAAAAGTCGAGTAAAGCATCATAATTTATTAGCCTCTAAGTTAATTAGTTGTTGATTCTTTTTTATTTTTGGAAAAACTAAAAGAAATCAACTGATGAAAAACCCAATTTTATTTATTATTCCCCTCGCTTTAATGATAAGTTGTGGTCCCAAAAAAGAGAAGAAAAAAGAGTTTGAATACAAGCGCACCCAGACGGAAGCTCCAGTAGAGAAGAAGCAAGTTGAAAAAGCTCCAATGGACATCCAAAATAATGGTATTGGACCGATTAAGACAATGTCTTTTGATAAAAAAATTGATGATGCCCTAGCAAAAGAGGGTTCTGGAGTCTTTAAACAAAAGTGTACTGCCTGCCACATGGCTGATCGGAAGCTCATCGGTCCAGCAATGAAAGGAATTTATGATCGCAGAAGCCCAGCATGGGTTATGAATATGATTCTCAATCCTACGGAGATGTTGCAAAAAGATCCAACGGCAATCGCTCTTTTAAAAGAATATAATAACGTGATGATGCTCAATCAGAATTTGACTCAAAAAGAGGCAAGAGCACTGGCTGAGTATTTTAGGACATTATAGGGACCAGATTTTCCCCCCAGTAGTTTCCATTAAATCAACACAACCTTTTTGTTCTCCTGGAATGGGAGCGTAAGCCAAAACGTTTTCCCCAATATACTCATTGGTTCTAAATGCAGTAATGGATAGTGAGCGTAATTGGCTGGCAAAACCATACGCCAACGCTTCCTGTGGAATGGGCGCATTACTATCGTTTTTCGAGGCATTATTGTAGTCCGAAGTTTGTTTCTTCCAAGATTTAACTTGACCTTCTTCGGCTTTAAGAAATTTCGCCAATTGACCGTCTAAATCCTCGACACTGAGTTGGCTGGACTTGCTTTTTCCCGAATCAGAAAGTGCAACAGCAATAAATTGGTTCAGTCCTTTAATAATTTCCTTTTTACGTCCATCAGGATAGACAGTATGAATATATCCGTCTAAAAACTCAGGTAGTTTTAACTGAATGGCACCCGGAATATCAGTTTCTGGAAGGATTAAATCCATCAGTTGTGATACTACTGAAAATTGATCTTGGTTAAAATATTCTGGTATAAATTGACCAGTGTTAGATTTACAGCTTTGAAAAAGTCCAACAACTGCTGGTGTTACTGTGATTGCTCCGGCTCCTAAACCGATTGTTTTTAATGCTTTTCTTCTATCCATTTTATAACTGTTTACAGATTCATTTTTTTCAATTGTTCAACAGCATGATTCGCTGCTCTGGCAGTAAGTGCCATATAAGTTAGTGATGGGTTTTGATTCCCTGCTGAGGTCATTCCAGCGCCATCAGTTACATATACATTGGGTACTGAATGAATCTGGTTGTATTTTCCAAGAACTGATGTTTTAGGGTCGCGTCCCATTCGGGCAGTTCCCATTTCATGGATACCTAGCCCCATGGAATAGCCATTATCGAAAGATTTAACGTTTTTAAATCCAGCGGCTTCAAGCATTTCAGCACCTTGCTGCATAATATCCTTACGCATAATTTTTTCGTTTTCTTTTATCTCAGCGTCAAAAGTAACGGTCGGAAGTCCCCACTTATCTTTTTTATCGTAATCTAAATACATTTTATTGTCGTGGTAGGGAAGCGTTTCACCAAATCCTGAAATTCTAATACCCCAGTCACCAGGGGTCTGAATTGCTGCTTTGAATTCAACTCCATAGGCAGCCTCTTCTTTAGAAATTCCAGTGTTGGCGCCTCTCCCAGCACCACCTTGATAACCATAGCCACGAATAAAATCTTTCTGGTCAGTGGCTCCACCAATATTTCTAAAACGAGGGATATAAATTCCATTTGGCCTTCTTCCGCTGTAATATTTATCCTTAAATCCATCAAAGGAAGCACTTGCCCCTAACATAAAATGGTGATCCATAATATTATGTCCAAGTTCTCCAGAATCATTCCCCATACCATTGGGAAATCGATCGGAAGTGGACTGCATCAAAATAGAAGTTGAAGCCACCGCAGAGGCACATAGAAAAATGACCTTCGCTTTGTATTCAATTACTTCTTTTGTTTCAGCATCTATCAATTGAACACCAGTAGCTTTTTTACTATCGGCGTCATACATGACTTGATGCACAACGGAGTTTGGTCTAAGTGTCATATTACCTGTTGCTTCTGCGGCTGGCAAAGTTGAAGAGTTACTGCTAAAGTAAGCTCCAAATGGACACCCTCTTCTACATCTGTTTCTATATTGACAGGTGTTTCTCCCTAATCCTGGTTTGGTTCCCTCGGTAATATGAGCCACTCGCCCAATCGTAATGACACGGTCGTCATATTTATTGGCAATGGCTTTTTTGAACTTATCCTCAACGCAGTTCATCTCCATTGGCTTTAGAAACTGACTGTCAGGAAGTTGTGGCAATCCAAGTTTTTCTCCACTTATACCTATGTAGTTTTCAACATAATCATACCAAGGTTCAACGTCTTTATAACGTATGGGCCAATCGACAGCAACACCGTCTTTGGCGTTAGCGTTAAAATCAAAGTCACTCATGCGATAACTTTGACGACCCCATAGTAATGATCTTCCTCCAACATGATAGCCCCTAATCCAATCGAATCGCTTATCCTCATTATAAGGATGCTCATTGTCATCAACAAAAAAATGAGAAGTAGATTCGGTATTGACATAGCCTGTTCTACTTTGTTTAGGCTGGCGTTTTCTGATTTCTTGGGTGATTTTATCACCTGATTTGAAATCCCATGGATCCATATTTGCGGTGGGATAATCTACTGGGTGTTGAACCATTGGGCCTCTTTCAAGTACAAGGGTCTTTAGTCCCTTTTCACATAATTCTTTGGCTGCCCAACCACCACTTACTCCTGTTCCGACAACTATTGCGTCAAAATTATTGTCCATAAAATTTAATTGAGGTTTATTATTTATTGTAAAAATATCTTTTTTGTACAATATTCTACAAAGAATTACATTTTTTTTAAGTAAGTGTTTTATGGAACGATGGTCTTGGCTAAAATAAGTCAAAAAAATTATTACAAATTCGGTTGGTATAGATTTCCTGTATTGTAGGAGAAATCCATTTTGGTTTTAAGAAATTAATCCTATTTTTACTCCATTCTGACATTAAAATTAAAATCAAATGAGCAAAATACGTTTAGGTGTTTTAGGTGGAGGAGGAGATTCCTTGATTGGAGTACTTCACCGGGTCGCCTCTTTTATGTATGATCGCTACGAAATTGTAGGTGGCGTCTTTAATCCAAATTATGAAGAAAATATAAAATTTGCTGAGCAAATAGGTGTAAATACCGATAGAGTTTACAAGGACTTTGAGGAATTTATTGAGGTCGAGGCATCAAAACCTGAATCCGAGCGAATCGAGGCAGTTTCAGTTTTAACACCCAATTTCCTACATTTCCCAATGGCCAAAAAACTTTTGGAAAATGGTTTTAATGTAATTTGCGAAAAACCGCTGACCACAACCTTAGAGGAGGCAAAGGAATTAGAAGCCATACAGAAAAAAAACAATGCAATTTTTGCGGTTACCTATACCTACACAGGTTATCCCATGGTTCGTGAAATGAAAAATATGATCGCCAATGGGGTTATTGGAGAAATTCATAAAGTTGATCTTCAGTATTATCAAGGTTGGATTAATCCTGTGATTCACGATAAAGAAAAAAGAAGTAAAGTTTGGCGTTTAGATCCTAAAAAAGCTGGAATCAGCTCCTGTATTGGAGATATCGGCACCCATATATTTAATATGGTGGAATATGTAACTGGAATGGAAGTCAAGGAATTACTTTCTGACCTCAACACCTTGTATGATGATAACCCGCTGGACATAGACGGTTCAATTTTAATCCGAATGTCTGACAAAGTAAAAGGGTTATTACGTGCAAGTCAAATTGCAACGGGGGATGAAAATAATATCACCGTGGCCATTTACGGAAGAAAAGGTGCGCTTAAGTGGGAACAGGAAAACCCAAACTATTTATATTTCCTAAAGGATGATGAACCCAGAAGGCTTATTAAACCCGGAAATGTATACAATACAGATGTATCATTAGACGGCACCAAATTACCCGCAGGCCATCCTGAAGGAATTTTTGATGCGATGGGTAACATTTACAAAGGGGTCGCTAAAGCCCTGAGAGGTGAAAAATCTTTTGATGGAGAATTTCCTACGCTCTATGAGGGCGTAAGAGGAATGATGTTTATCGAAAAAGTTGTTGAATCAAATAAAAAAGGGAACGTATGGATGAGCATGGAAAATCAATGAAAACAATAAAAGGCCCTGCAGTATTTTTAGCGCAATTTGTTGACAAACAAGCTCCTTTCAATTCCTTAGACGGTCTTTGTAAGTGGGCTGCTGATTTGGGGTACAAGGGAGTTCAATTACCCACTTGGGAAAGCTTCATTATCGATTTGGATAAGGCTGCTGAAAGTCAAACTTATTGTGACGAACTCAAGGGAAAAATCAATTCCTATGGCCTTGAAATTACGGAACTTTCAACCCATCTTCAGGGACAATTGGTTGCTGTGCATCCTGCCTATGACCTGATGTTCGATAACTTCGCTCCAGATACCTATAAAAACAATCCCAAAGCCAGAACGGAATGGGCGGTAGAAACGATGAAAAAAGCGGCTATTGCCAGTGGACGTCTCGGTCTGAATGCTCACGCAACTTTTTCCGGTGCCTTGTTGTGGCACACTTGGCATCCTTGGCCACAACGTCCAGACGGTTTGGTCGATTTGGGTTTTAAAGAATTAGCAAAGAGATGGTTGCCCATTCTTGATACCTTTGATGAGCACGGAGTCGACGTGTGCTATGAGATTCATCCCGGGGAAGACCTCCATGATGGCGTAACTTTTGAACGTTTCTTAAAAGAAACTGGCAATCACAAAAGAGCTAATATTTTATATGATCCTAGCCACTTTGTTTTGCAACAACTAGACTATTTAGAATACATAGATCATTACCACAGTTTTATCAAAGCTTTCCATGTCAAAGACTCTGAGTTTAAACCCACTGGGAAAAAAGGAGCATTTGGTGGTTATGGTGACTGGATAGACCGTGCGGGTAGATACCGCTCACTTGGGGATGGTCAAATCGATTTTAAAAGTATCTTCACCAAACTAACCGAATATGGTTGTGATGTTTGGGCTGTGATGGAATGGGAGTGTTGTATTAAAAGCCCTGAGCAAGGTGCTCGAGAGGGCGCTCCTTTCATTCAATCTCATATCATTGAAGCTACTCAAAAAACTTTTGATGACTTTGCGGGATCCGAAATTGATGAAGATCACCTCAAAAAAATTCTTAACCTTTAAATCTTAAAAATGAAAAAAACCATACTTATTGTAGTAATTACCCTAACAATTGCATGCAAAGAAGCACCTAAAAAAAAGTCAAGTCAAATAGAACCAACCCCGAAAAAAGAATGGGTAGCGCTATTTGACGGTAAATCGTTTGATGGCTGGCACCAGTTTAATAAATCTGAAATGAGCACTGCTTGGTTCATAGAAGATGGTACAATGATTTTTGATCCCAAAAAAAGAACAGAAAAAGGGGTAAGTAATGACATCGTGACTAATGAGGAATACACCAACTTTGAGCTTTCTTTGGAGTGGAAAATTTCAGAAAAGGGAAACAGTGGTATTTTCTGGGGAGTTAAAGAAGGTGAAGAATACAATAAACCTTATACTACTGGTCCTGAAATCCAAGTTTTGGACAACGAAAGACATCCCGACGCATTTGCAAATCCTAAGTTTCATCAAGCTGGGGCGCTTTATGATCTTGTTCAGCCTGCACAGGATGTTTGTAAACCTGCAGGCGAATGGAACCACGTCATTTTAAAAATTAACCACAATACCAATCAGGGTAGTGTAAAACTTAACAAAATTGAGATTGTAACTTTTCCTTTGGCTGGAGATAAATGGGATGAACTCATTGCTAATTCAAAATTTGCAGACTGGGATCACTTTGGTAAATTTAAAACTGGAAAAATAGGATTACAAGATCATGGAGATAAGGTCTTCTATCGCAATATTAAAATCCGGGAACTATAATTTTTGATGATTAAATCGATGACCGGCTTTGGAAAAGCCGAAATACAGTTTGAAAATAAAAATTACATCTTAGAGCTTCGATCGCTTAACAGTAAGGGGCTAGAGCTAAATGCCAGAATGCCTGGACAGTACAGAGAAATCGAAATTCAGCTAAAAAAAATCATTGGTGAGGCCTTAAAACGCGGTAAGATTGATTTGAACTTAAATGTCGAAGATATCCAACAGTCGAATGCTAAGATTATTAATGTCGCTGCCGTAAATCAATACATCGATCAACTCGGTAAAATTCAAGAAGCTGATCGATTAGAATTGCTTAAAATCGCTATTAAACTTCCCGATACCTTAAAAACTGAGATGATAGATATCGATGAGAAAGAGATCAAAACAATTGAAGCCCTTTTAAATAGAGTCATCGGAAACTTAGATCAATTCAGAATAGATGAAGGTACCATCTTAGCAGCAGATTTTAAAACTCGACTCCTCAAGTTGGACGCTCTAATCAAAGAGGTGGTCCAGATTGATCCCGAGAGAAAAGAAAAAGTCGAAAAAAAACTCAGATCGGCATTGGAGGAATTACAGCTTGAAATTGATGAAAATCGATTTGAACAGGAACTGATTTATTATATCGAGAAATACGATATTACAGAGGAAAAAGTCCGCCTAAAAAATCATATAGATTACTTCAATACTACGATGGAAAACGCAACATCTAGCGGCAAGAAATTAGGTTTTATCGCTCAAGAAATGGGCAGAGAAATTAACACTATAGGCTCCAAAGCCAACCATGCAGGTTTGCAAAAAATAGTCATCCAAATGAAGGATGAGTTGGAAAAAATCAAAGAACAACTACTGAATGTATTGTAATTGAAAGAAGGAAAATTCATTGTGGTATCCGCCCCATCAGGAAGTGGTAAAACTACCCTTGTCAAGGCACTGCTATCCGAAAACCTTCCTCTTTCATTCTCTATATCTGCAACTTCTAGAGCACCTCGAGGTGAGGAAGTAGATGGTGTTGACTACCATTTTCTCAGCCCCATTGAATTTAAAACCTATATCGGTCAAGGCGCTTTTATTGAGTATGAAGAAGTTTATCCCGACAAATTTTATGGTACCCTAAAATCTGAGGTAGAAAGAAACTGGAAAGCTGGAAAGCACGTTATTTTTGATATTGATGTGGTAGGCGGGTTAAACATAAAAAATCAATTTCCAAATCAAACATTGTCTATTTTTATTAAACCCCCTAGTGTTTCCGCTTTGGAAGAAAGACTGCGAGCTAGAGGAACAGATAGTGAAACGGCATTACAAGAAAGAATTCAAAAAGCCTATCAAGAGCTTAAATTCTCAAATCAATTCGATCAATTAATTGTAAATGACGAACTAGAAAAATCAAAAAAACAAATCATTGAGGCGGTCAAACTATTCATTGACGAATAGTTTACTGCAAAGGTATGAAAACGGTTGGACTATTTTTTGGAACTTTCAATCCCATTCATCTGGGTCACTTGGCTATCGCAAATTTTTTTTCTGAAAATAAAGCACTACAAGAGGTATGGTTAGTCGTTAGTCCTCAAAGTCCTTTTAAACAAAAACAAACCCTGATCGAAAACCACCATCGTTTGGCGATGGTTAAGCTCGCTATTAATGGCAATCCAAAACTTAAAGTTTGTACAGAGGAATTCAATTTACCTTCTCCAAATTATACAATTGATAGCTTGCAACATTTGAAAAAAAAGTATCCTAACGATCAATTCACTTTGATTTTGGGCCAAGACAATATTGTGCATTTTGACCGTTGGAAATCTTACGAACAAATTTTGGATCAATTTCAAATATTTGTTTATCCACGATCAAAATCAGATGAAATACCCTCCAAACTATTAAATCATCCTAATATTACTTATTTTGATGCTTCCCTACTGGAAGTTTCAGCTACTGAAATTAGAAAGGGACTCAAGCAGAATGAAGTCGTCGCTAAATGGTTACCCAATGGCGTTGATGCTTATTTAAAGAACAATACCCTAACAGATTTGTAATCTCTTTCTAGTTTAAAAAAAAAGTGTTTTCCTAGTCACAAAGGCGATCAAACCCTACATGGAAGCTGGTGGAGCCATCGTTAATTTTGCCTCACAGGCAGGTCGAGACGGCGGTGGGCCAGGTGCAGCGATCTACGCTACATCGAAAGGGGCTGTAATGACTTACACACGTGCCTTGGCTAAAGAATTTGGCCCTCAAGGGATACGCGTAAATGCCCTATGCCCCGGTATGATTGCGACCAAATTCCACGATGATTTTACCATAGATGCCGTAAGAGAAAAAGTCGCAGGATCTACCCCACTTCGTAGAGAAGGACAAGCAAATGAGGTTGCAGATTTAGTCCTTTATTTAGTTTCAGACCAGTCTTCTTTTATTACTGGTAATAATATTGATATCAACGGAGGATTGGCTTTTAGCTAGGTATATTTAATCTTCTTTCAATAAAAGAGTCGCCAAATGCTCACTGAGGGTTTGGCGACTCCATTTTTTTAGATCAGGTATTTTGTTTTCTATCTTTACTTTTTGTTGGGCAATACCATCAATAAATATCTTTAAAGCCAGTTTTTCGTTAGCCTTAATTGTCTGAGCGTGGGATGCAGAATCCAAAAATCGTCCTGCCTCAGAGTCGGGGTTTCCAATAGAAAGCACAGGCAAACCCGATGCAACATACTCCAACAGTTTACCAGAAATCATATCTTGGTCGGCTCCTTTAAAAATGAAGTTGAGCAGTAGGTCACCACTTTTCATCAAGCCAATGGCTTCCTTGTGGGAAAGATACCCTTTGTAATCAATCGCTATTTTAGGAGAGATTTGTTTGATTTTTTCAATGAGGGATGAGGAGATATTACCCGCTAAGGATAAACGAATTTCATATTGTCCTGCCAACTCATTCAGTACTTTCATCACAGGGGAATAATCTTGGTTTTCGGTTAACAAACCCGTGTAGACAACATGAAATTCCACTATATTAGTTCTTGGAACACTAGCCATTAAATTTTCATCATACCCATTGGGCAAGACGTGAAAACTTTGTTCGGGTGCTTTAACCTGCAGTTTTTGAATCAGACTTCCCCCCACGGTAGTCAATATGCCATCAGCGGTTTGTAACACCGTTTCTTCCCAACGGCCATCTTTTTTTTCGGCCCTAGCAGAACGGTACAAATCCTTGTTGTAAAAAACAGTTGTCCATGGGTCGCGAAAATCAGCCCACCACTGTACACCAAATTGCGATTTTAATTTCAAACCCACCAAATGGGTAGAATGGGGAGGGCCTGTGGTGATCACTTTGGATATTCCTTCATTTCTAATGCAATGTTCAGCCTGGGCTTGAGCATAGGTATTCCAACCTTTACGCGCATCCGGAATAAAATAATTCCCACGAATAAAGGCTGCCAATCGACTTAGAAAGCCATTTGTTTTTACTTCACCTTGAGGAATACCCCTATTTTTTGAACCTGTAAAAAGCAGTGAATACCACTTCAATGGTTCCCTTGTTTTGGTTTTGATTACCCTGATATCATTCACTTCAGACAAAAGACTTTGATCTAAAGATGGGTAGGAGGCATATTTTTCATCTACCGTGATAACAAAAGGGGTCCACCCCAATTGCTTAAGATATTTGGCAAAATACATCCATCGTTGCACCCCTGAGCCTCCAGAAGGAGGCCAGTAATAGGTCAAAATCAAAACTTTTTTTGAATTATTCAAAGGTTATAGATTAACCCAAAAGTAACTATTTCTTTTTTTTATAAAGCGGAACTGAAGAACAGGCCTCTCCATAAAACAAGCTTTTAACTACCGGTTGTAACTTAGCGATCAATTGGACATAAGCATCCTCAGGCACCGTTTTGTCACTACAGCCTTTGATGATCACGGGTTGGTCTATATAGGGGTTGAGGTCAATATTTTGAATTTCTTCTGAAAATAATTGTATCTCCAAATCAGCCAGCGTTCCCTTGACCACTTTTCTTGCGAAAGGTTGCAAATAGGTCGTCACCAAAAGAGACGCCCAAGCAGGTAAAACAGCATCGGTAGCGCAATGAATAGCGATAAATTGATCTTGATAGACTGACCAGTCGTGTTCATTTAATTTTGTTCTAAAATCCTTTTCCCTGAGAATGACACCTTGATCGAGCCATTGAGATAAGTCCAATGCTTTTCGGGTTCCGATTTGGTAAAACTTTTCCAAATCGAAAGTCATTAATGTACTTTCCGCTACGCGGTTGATAATTGTATCTGACATTTTAGAGTAATCCCAATTCTAATTTGGCTTCCTCACTCATCAGGTCTTGAGACCACGGAGGGTCAAAAGTAATTTCCACTTCGGCATCCTTAACGGCATCCAAAGACTTTACTTTTTCCTCAACTTCTCTGGGTAAAGATTCCGCAACAGGACAGTTAGGAGTGGTCAGGGTCATTAATATTTTTACGTCGGCATCTTCGTTGACAAAAACATCATAGATCAAACCCAGTTCATAGATATCTACAGGGATTTCTGGATCGAAAATAGTTTTGAGCACACCAACAATCTTATCTCCTAGTTCGGCAGTTTCAATGATTTCTTCAGACATATAGGTTAATTTAATTGGGTTTTAAAGGCAATGGCGTACATTTTAAGCTGCTTGATCATAGAAACCAAGCCATTTGCGCGGGTAGGAGACAAATGTTCCTTTAATCCTATCTTATCGATAAAAGACGTATCTGCATCTAAAATCGCATCGGGATGTTGATTGGAAAAAACCCGAATCAAAATGGCGATAATTCCTTTGGTGATAATTGCATCGCTATCCGCAGTAAAAACCAATTTTTTATCTTCCAAGTCGGCATGAACCCAAACCTTACTCTGGCAGCCCTTGATGATATTGTCATCGGTTTTGTATTGAGGATCAATCAATGGTAATGATTTTCCCAATTCTATCATGTACTCATAGCGTTGCATCCAGTCATCAAATAAAGAAAACTCTTCTACAATTTCTTCTTGTGCCGCATTGATTGTCTCCATACTCAAAATTACTAATTTATTGTAACATCTGCACAGCCTTCTTTACCGCATCTACCATCGCATCAATCTCTTGGAAGGTGTTATAAAATGAAAAAGAAGCTCTTACCGTGCCTGGGATTTTATAAAAGTCCATAATCGGTTGAGCACAATGGTGTCCCGTTCTCACCGCTATCCCCAATTTATCTAGGATACTTCCGATATCATAAGGGTGAATTCCTTCCACATTAAACGAAATCACAGCGGTTTTCTCAGGAGCTACACCATAAACTTTTAGCCCGGGAATTTGTTTTAAGGCTAGAGTAGCATAGGTCAAAAGTTCTGCTTCATACTTAGCGATATTTTCCATCCCAATCGCGTTGACGTAATCCAAGGCTGCGCCAAAAGCAATACCTCCAGCTATGTTAGGGGTTCCCGCCTCAAATTTGTGAGGTAAATCTGCATAAGTCGTTTTTTCAAAAGTCACTTCAGCAATCATTTCTCCACCGCCTTGATAGGGGGGTAAACGATTCAGAGCTGCTTCTTTTCCGTAGAGCACTCCAATACCCGTTGGACCACATATTTTGTGCGCAGATGTAACATAATAATCGACATTTAGTGCTTGGACATCTGCTTTTATATGGGGGGAGGCTTGTGCTCCATCAATCAAAACCTCAGCACCAACGGCATGGGCTTTGTTGATAATTTCTTCAATGGGGTTGACTGTGCCCAAAGCATTGGAAACATGATTGACAAAAACTAATTTGGTACGGTCTGAAAGCAGTTCGTCATAAGCATCCATAATCAACACCCCATCCTCATTCATGGGAATCACTTTTAACAATGCCCCCGTTTTTTGACAAAGCATTTGCCAAGGCACAATATTGGAGTGGTGTTCCAAAGCAGAAACAATGAGTTCATCTCCTTCTTTTAGCAATTCAGCGTAACCACTGCTAATAATATTTATAGCATGTGTGGTTCCCGAAGTAAAAATCACCTCATAGGGATGAGCGGCATTAAAATGTTTTTGAATCTTTTGTCTGGCACCCTCATAGGCATCAGTTGCCTCCTGACTCAATGCATGTACGCCACGATGAATATTGGCATTGTAATTTTCATAATAGTCCACGATAGTGTTGATCACCTGAGTGGGTGTTTGAGAGGTTGCTGCATTGTCAAAATACACTAACGGCCTTCCATTTACTTCCCTATTTAAAACAGGGAAATCTTTTCGGATTTTTGTTACGTTCATTGGCTTATAGATCAAATCCTAAGTTTACTCCCAGTTTTTTTGCGATCAGTAGATTGATTCGCTTCTTTAATATGGGTAGTTCCACACTCTCCAGCACGTTGTTGGCAAAGGCATATGTTAATAGTGCCTTGGCTTCTTTTTTTGGAATCCCTCTGGATTGTAGATAAAATAGTGCTTCCTCGTCTAATTGTCCCACGGTACATCCGTGAGAACATTTCACATCATCGGCAAATATCTCCAACTGGGGCTTTGTATTCACCGTTGCTTTATCATCTAGCAATATATTGTTGTTCTGCTGAAAGGCATTTGTTTTTTGTGCGATTTGATCCACATGTATTTTTCCATTAAATACCCCAACGGCTCCATCAGAAAATACGCCTTTATAATCTTGGTGACTTTCGCAATTGGGCTTAATGTGATCTACCAGTGTGTAGTGATCCACATGCTGCTTGTCGTCTAAGATGGTGACCCCTTTGAGGGTAGCATCTGCATTGGCTCCCTTCAGATAAAAATTTAAATTATTCCGTGTCAACTTACCTCCAAGGGAAAAAGTGTGCACCCTAACATTACTGTTTTTCTCTTGAGAAATATAGGTATTGTCAATTAGGGAAGCAGTCGGTAAATCATTTTGAATCTTATAGTAATCCACGAAAGCATCCTGATGGGCGTATATTTCCGTTACTGAATTGGTAACTACCTCATGAGACTTCAAACTCTGATGGCGCTCCAAAATTTGTACTTGGGCATTTTTATCCACCACAATAAGATTTCGAGGTTGTAGCCACAGGGCTTTTTCTTTTCCAGTGGAAAAATGGATCAACTCAATGGGTTTTTCAGCCACCACACTTTTGGGAATATAAATGTATGCACCTTCTTGAGTGTAGGAGGTATTGAGTGCAGTAAGACTGTCATTTGTGTTGGCAATCTTATTAAAGTAAGTGTCAATCAACTTTCTGTATTTCGCTTTGGATAGTGCAGCAGACATCAAACAAACATCCAATCCATCGTGGGTGGTATCTGAAAGAAAGGGACTGTAAACACCGTCTATAAAAACTACCTTATAGGTGTCAATCTCATACAGGAAATACTTCTTTACTTTCTTGAGGTCAATGGTCGTTTCGGACTTGGGAAACAATGCATAGTCATTGCGAACCATTGCATTTAGGGAAGTGTATTTCCAAGCTTCGTCTTTACGGGTAGGAAAGCCTTTTTGCTCAAAGGTCTTTAGAGATTCTAAACGGGTTTGATGCACCGGGTCAGAAAAGTCTATACTGCCCTCAAAAGCGAGATGTGATGCCAATAATTTTTCTTTGAAATCCATACGGGCTATGCCATTTCTTTAATCCAGTCGTATCCTTTTTCCTCAAGTTCAAGCGCCAATTCCTTTGTTCCTGACTTGACAATTTTACCATCAAACAAAACATGAACAAAATCAGGGACAATGTATTCTAATAATCGTTGATAGTGAGTAATTACGATTATAGCATTGTCTTTGGCCCTAAGTTTGTTGACGCCATTGGCGACTATCTTAAGTGCGTCAATATCCAAACCGGAATCTGTCTCATCTAAGATGGAAAGCTTGGGCTCCAACATCGCCATTTGAAAAATCTCGTTACGTTTTTTTTCTCCTCCAGAAAAACCTTCATTAAGCGAGCGAGATAGAAAGCGTGAGTCGATCTCCAATAAATTAGATTTCTCACGAATTTTCTTTAACATCACATTGGCTGGCATATCTTCTAAACCTTTGGCCTTTCTATTGGCATTGATCGCTGTTTTGATGAAATTGGTTACACTAACTCCTGGGATTTCCACAGGATACTGAAAGGATAGAAAGATCCCTTTATGAGCGCGTTCCTCAGCATCTAGCTCGCCTAGGTCTTCTCCCTCTAAAAGCATAGCTCCCTTGGTCACCTCATAATCCTGATGTCCTGCAATCGCTGCTGAAAGGGTGCTTTTTCCAGAACCATTAGGCCCCATAATCGCATGTACTTCCCCAGCTTTAACGTCTAGGTCAATACCATTTAGAATTTTTTTTCCCTCTACTTGGGCGTGAAGATTTTCTATTGTTAGCATAAGTGTTTTTTTATCCAACTGATCCCTCTAAGGAAATCTCTAATAATTTTTGAGCCTCTACGGCAAATTCCATGGGTAACTTATTCAGTACTTCTTTACTAAAACCATTTACAATCAAGGCAATTGCCTTTTCTGGATCAATCCCTCGCTGATTGCAATAAAAAACTTGATCCTCTCCAATCTTACTGGTGGTTGCTTCATGCTCTATCTGAGCCGTTTTATTTTTTACTTCAATGTAAGGGAAGGTGTGTGCCCCACATTTATTCCCCATCAAGAGGGAATCACATTGAGAGAAATTTCTCGCGTTGGTCGCCCGAGGTGAAACCTGTACCAGCCCTCTGTAGCTATTTTGTGATTTTCCTGCAGATATCCCTTTAGAAATAATAGTACTCCTAGTGTTTTTCCCTAAATGAATCATTTTGGTACCTGTATCGGCTTGCTGAAAATCGTTGGTCAATGCAATGGAATAAAACTCCCCGATGGAGTCATTTCCTTTTAATATACAGGAAGGATATTTCCAGGTTACAGCTGAACCAGTTTCTACTTGCGTCCAAGATATTTTTGAACGGGTATGGCAAATACCTCGTTTGGTGACAAAATTGTACACCCCACCTTTACCGCTTTTATCTCCAGGAAACCAGTTCTGAACAGTAGAATATTTGATTTCAGCAGCGTCTAAAGCAATCAACTCTACCACAGCGGCATGCAATTGATTTTCATCTCTTGAAGGCGCGGTACAACCTTCAAGGTAACTGACATAGCTCGATTCATCGGCAATAACCAATGTTCTCTCAAACTGTCCCGTACCTGCTTGATTGATTCTAAAGTATGTGGATAATTCCATCGGACAACGAACCCCTTTGGGAATGTAACAGAATGAGCCATCGGAAAAGACGGCAGAATTCAAGGCAGCAAAATAATTGTCTTTGATGGGAATTACCGTACCGATATATTTTTTTACTAATTCGGGATGTTCCTGAATTGCCTCAGATATAGAACAAAAAATAATGCCCTTTTCGGCGAGGGTTTTCTTAAAGGTGGTCGCAACGGAAACCGAGTCCATAACAATATCTACAGCCACACCAGCCAATTTCTTTTGTTCATCTAAAGAAATTCCCAGCTTGTCGAAAGTTGCCAATAATTCTGGGTCAACTTCGTCCAAGCTTTTATATTGATCTTTTTTCTTAGGAGCAGAGTAATAGGAAATCGCTTGATAATCAGGCTTATTATATTTCACATTCGCCCACTCAGGCTCCTTCATCGCTTTCCAGGCGTCAAAAGCCTTTAGTCGCCATTCCGTCATCCACTCAGGTTCGTTTTTTTTCTTTGAAATCCCACGAACCACTTCTTCATTTAAACCAACAGGAAAGGTCTCAGAATCAATATCGGTATAAAACCCGTATTCGTATTCTTTTGTTTCCAGTTCTTTCTTTAACTCTTCCTCTGTGTAAGCCATAGAATTTATTTCAATTTAAAGGGAAAAACTTTCTCCGCAGCCACAGGTTCGCTGTGCATTAGGGTTATTAAAAACAAAGCCCTTACCATTTAGCCCTCCAGAATATTCTAAAGTAGTGCCTAATAAGTAAAGCAAGCTTTTTTTGTCTACCAAAATCCGGACTTGGTTATCCTCGAAAATTCGATCCTCCTCGGATTGTGCATGGTCAAAAGTTAGATCATAAGACAAGCCAGAGCAACCACCACTTTTGACCCCAACGCGAATGTAATCTAAATCGGGATTGTAGCCTTCCTCTTGCATTAATTGCGATACTTTTTGACGCGCATCTGCAGTTACCTTGATCATGTTTTATAATCATTAATTATCCTTAATACAAATATAGTTCATTTCCGTCTATTTTAGGGCGTAAACTATCGATTCTGACTATAGTTCAATTAAAATTTACTGTGGTGTTTTCTTAAAAAAAGACTTCTCTCAACACAATGTGGGCAAAGGATTAAATCTTATTACTTTTGCAGTATGTTTGAAAACAAAAGCCGAACTCCCCTCTCCGAATTGGGAGAATTTAAATTAATTGAGCATTTAACCAAAACTTTTACTGTCAGTGATGAAACTACAGTGTTAGGCGTTGGTGATGATGCTGCAGTACTTCAATTAAAAGACGAGCAAACCGTAGTCACAAATGACCTACTAATCGAAGGCATTCATTTTGACTTGACCTATGTGCCACTAAAACACTTGGGCTACAAAGCAGTAATGGTCAACCTTTCCGATGTTTATGCCATGAATGCGGTTCCTAAGCAAATCACTGTTTCCATAGCGGTGTCGAATCGTTTTCCTTTAGAAGCTCTGGAAGAATTATACACCGGAATAGGTTTGGCTTGTAAAAATTACAAAATCGATATGATTGGAGGCGATACCTCATCCAGCACAACGGGTCTAATGATCTCCATAACTGCTATTGGTCAAGCTAAAAAAGAAAAAATAACCTACCGATCTGGTGCAAAACCCAACGACCTGCTGGTCATGAGTGGAGATATCGGGGGTGCCTATATGGGGCTACAGGTTTTGGAACGTGAAAAAGCGGTTTTTAAAGTCAATCCCAACAATCAACCTGATCTGGCGCAATATTCCTATTGTGTAGAACGCCAACTTAAACCTGAGGCTAGAAAAGACATTATTGAGCTTTTAGCGGAACTGGATATCACCCCCAATGCTATGATAGACATAAGCGACGGATTGTCCTCTGAGATTTTTCACCTTTGCAAGACTTCTGGTGTAGGCTGCGATATTTATGAAGAAAAATTACCTGCAGACCCTCAGACAATAAGTATCGCTGAGGAATTTAAAATCAATAGCACCACTGCACTACTCAATGGAGGTGAAGATTACGAATTATTGATGGCTATTAAAACCGAGGACTATGACAAAATCAAGTCCCATCCACTATTGACAACAATTGGCCATTTTACGGATCAAAAAGAAGTTTGTAACATGACCACTGGTCTGGGACAATCCATAAAACTGGAGGCACAAGGTTGGCAGAATTTTAACCAAGAATAATTTAGCCCAAGGCAACATCTAAAGTCATCATCACGATGAAGCCACCAATAAAACCTAGGGTAGCAATATCAGTGTACTTATCTTGTTGCGTTTCAGGTATTACTTCCTCCACCACCACAAAGATCATTGCTCCAGCAGCAAATGCAAGTGCATAGGGTAAAATAGGTGTAAAAAATGTAACCGCAACCGCACCAAGTACGGCAGCAAAAGGCTCGACAATTGCCGATAATTGTCCATACCAAAAGCTTTTAAACTTACTTACCCCTTGCCTTCTCAAGGGCATGGAAACTGCGATACCTTCAGGAAAATTTTGAATCCCAATCCCAATAGCAAGTGCTACGGCTCCTCCAATTGAGGCTTCGGGAATTCCTGCAGCAACTCCGCCAAACAAAACTCCGACAGCCAAACCTTCAGGAATATTATGCAGCGTAATAGCCAGTACCAATAATGTGGTTTTGTGCCAAGGTGTTTTGATACCCTCGGAATCTTTAAAGTTTATATGAATGTGGGGTAAAATCTTGTCCAATCCAAAAATAAATAGTGCACCAAGACCAAACCCAACTGCTGCGGGAATCACCTTGACAAAACCTTCGCCCTGAGACATCTCAATCCCCGGTGCCAATAGACTCCAAAAACTTGCAGCAACCATCACCCCGCCCGTAAAACCGAGCATGCCATCCAAAAAACCGCGATGCATTGTTTTAAATAAATAAACAAATGAAGCGCCAAAAGCAGTTAATAGCCAAGTAAAAACCGTTGCGTAAAACGCACCTTTAACAGGGCTTATTCCTCCAAAAAAGTCAATGATAACATCCATATTAGAGCGCTTTTTATTTCGCGTAAATATAGATAAAAAGGAACTATTTAAGTCATCTGTTGGTTGGATTGACTAATTTTGAAAGTGTAATGAAAAAAAATCATTTCAACTATATTATCTGTGGAGGCGGTGCCTCTGGTTTGTTGTTAGCCTTCCGGATTTGCAATGACCCTTTCTTTGCTGATAAATCTATTTTATTAATAGAAAAAGACCAAAAAAACTCAAATGACAGAACATGGTGTTTTTGGGAGTCCAACGAAGGTGACTTAGAGGAGATTATTCACAAGACCTGGAATCAATCTTTTTTCGCTTCAAAAGACTATCACTTAAATTTTTCCCTCAGCCCATTTCAATACAAGATGATCCGAAGTTTGGACTTTTATAAATTTATGCAGCAACGCCTCAAAAGCTTAGATCAGCTTATCCAAGTTAAAGATGAAGTCCTGAAAATCGATAATAAAAAGGTAAGCACCGCACAAGTGGAGTACAGTGCAGATTTGATTTTCTCAAGTATCTTCAACCCTGAGAAATTACATCAACAAAAAAAATACCCTGTTCTACAACAACACTTTATCGGTCAGGTTATTGAAACAAGAAATAATTGTTTCGATCCAGATAAGATTGAATTTATGAACTTTAATGTCCCTCAAAAGGGTAACACAAGATTCATGTATGTACTGCCTTTGTCTCCAAATAAAGCACTTTTGGAGTACACACTTTTTTCAGCGGACTTGTTAGATCGACAAGAATATTTAGATGAAATCACTGCCTTTGCCGAGCAACTTCCTACTGGGGGCTACATGGTGATTGAGGAAGAACAAGGGAATATCCCTATGACTTGTTTCCGTTTCGACCTAAACAATACCGAAAATATTTTACACATTGGCACTGCTGGTGGCTGGACTAAACCCAGTACAGGGTATACTTTTCAGCGAATCAATAGTAAAACAAAAGCCTTGGTTGAATTTTTAAAACACAATCGTCCCCTGAGCCAATTCGGACGAAAAAATAGATTTTGGTTTTACGATTTACTTTTTCTGGATGTTTTGTCTGAAGACAATGCCAATGGTGCTGATCTTTTCAAAAGAATGTTCCAAAATAATTCCCCTGAAGTCATCTTTAAATTTTTGGATGAGAAAAGTAACTATTGGCAAGAATTTCAGATCATGCGTTCCTTCAAGGTAGGAAAATTTGTAAGGGCTTTGTGGAAGAGAGTTTTTTAATAAGTTCGGTTCATCAACCAATTTTTCAGTGCTCTAAATCGAGTTTTTTGTTCCTCAGTTATCGATAGTTTTTCCAATTCTATTTCCGCTAAATCAGAATGATGGCGTATTAACTTTCTAGTTGCCTCTTTAGCTCCAGTTGCTTTAAACAAATGCTTAACGCTTGAAATTTTTTCATCATCAGAGAGGGATTGTGCTCCGCTTAATAAAAGCTTTAATAAATCCCCTTGTTTTGGATCAGCTTTTTTTAATGCCAAGTGGTAAAGAATTGTTTTTTTATTTTCTAAAATATCTCCTCCTATTTTCTTGCCAAAAGTAGCCTCATCGCCGAAAGCATCGAGATAATCATCTTGCAGCTGAAAAGCAATTCCCAACTGTATCCCAAAATTATAAATAACAGTTTGATCCTCAGCGCTAGCCTTGCCTGTAATCGCACCCATTTGCAAGGCACAACCCACCAAAACTGCCGTCTTGAGCCTAATCATTTCGATATATTCCTTTTGAGTAACTACCGATGCAGTCTCAAAATCCATATCATATTGCTGCCCTTCGCATACTTCGATAGCTGTTTTACTGAGTAGTCGGGTTAGCTTCTGAAAAATCTCGGTCGGATAGTCCTCTAGGGATTGATAGGCTTTGATTAACATGGCGTCTCCAGAGAGGATCGCCGTATTGACATCCCATTTTTCATGGACAGTCATCCTACCTCTCCTCAAAAATGCCTTGTCCATGATATCATCATGCATCAAGGTGAAGTTATGAAAAACCTCAACCGAAAGTGCGGCTCCCATTGCCTGATCTGGAGAGGATTCAAAACTTTCTGCAGCCATCAAACATAAAAACGGACGAATTCTCTTGCCCCCTAAATCCAAAAGATATTCCATTGGACGGTATAAATTTTGGGGAGACTTATCCGAAATAAACTTTTCAAGAGAAGATTTAAATTCCTTTTGATAAGCCTTAAAAATATCCATTTTAACTAAATTTTGTTAAAAATACTGTAGACAATGTTAATGTAATATAAAAAGAATGTAAACTTTGGAAACTTTTATTGTTTTTAAAGTTTTCTAATGTAAATTTGGAGCTTCATTATGCAAAAAAAAATCGTTAAAAAGGCTGCCTGTTTATTTCTTCAGTATGGTTACAAGTCTGTAACCATGGATGACCTTGCCGAAAACATGCGAATCTCTAAAAAAACGATCTACACTTATTTTGATGACAAGACATCACTGATACGAGCCTCGGTCTGGCACGTATTTGATGAGGTTAAAACCAAGATCATCGAGGTTCAGGAATCGATGGAAAACCCCATTGAGGCGCTTTATGAAATCAAAAAAATTGCTGTAGAAGTACTGGGAAATAAAGAGAAATCCCCTCAATATCAATTACAAAAATACTATCCCGCCATTTATGTTGAAATAAGAAAAAAAGAACTTTCAGCACTTGGAAACTCTTTTGAAATGAGCCTAAAAAAAGGAATGAAATCAGGCCTTTTTAGACCCTCCCTTGACACCCAATTTATCACACTTATTTACTTCAATGGATTTAGAGGCCTAAGGGACATCGAGCTTTTCCCTCCAGAGGATTACGATATTGATCAGATAATTGGAAAGTTTATCGATTATCACCTTCGGGCAATTGTTACGCCAAAAGGATTAAAGTTTTTAGAAAATTATAATGCAGTTAAACCCCATGAAAATTAAATTAATTTTACTTGCCACTTTACTTACCTCCTTTGCTTGGTCACAGACCTATCCTGAGTCACTATCGCTTGAGGAAGCGATCGAATTTGGGATGAAAAACAACCGATCGATAATTAATGCAGATCGAGAAATTCTCAAGGCCAAAAAAGAACGTTGGAAAACCATTGCCATCGGACTGCCTCAGATCAGTTCTGAGATCAACTACCAAAACTTTTTAGAGATGCCCGTTTCTTTGGTGCCAGCTGAATTTTTTGGTGGAGAAGTAGGAACGTTTCGAGAACTTACTTTTGGAACCAAGCAAAACATGATCGGATCTGTAAAAACGGAACAGCTTCTTTTTGACGGCTCCTATTTAGTTGGACTAGAAGCTTCACGTGTCTATCTAAAAATTTCTGAAAACCTATTTGAAAAAACGAATTTGGAAGTAAAGAAGCTGATTACTACCACTTATACCAATGTGTTGATTGCACAATATACTATCTCTTTTTTAGAAAAAAACAAAAAGACCTTGGAAGTCAATTTAACGGAAATTCATCAATTGTTTAAAAACGGTTTTGAAGAAGAAGAGAGTGTTGAGCAAATGCAACTTTCTCTCGCCCAAGTCAACAGTCAATTGAAATACGCACAAAACTTAGTGAAGATCACCAAAGAAATGGTCAAATTTGTTATTGGCTACCCCACCGAAAAACCGCTTGTCTTAGAAAGCGATCTGGAGACTATTTTTAATGAAGAAATTTATTTTAAAACCTCCCCAGAAATTGATGACATACAAAACAACATTGATATCAAAATTGCAGACAATAATGTCAAGTCAGAGTCCTTGCAATTCAAATATGAAAAATCTAAAAGTTTACCTAAACTCAGTGGTTTTATCAATCAAACTTACACTGGTAACAGCGAAGAATTCACCTTTACGGAGCGCAATCAAAAATGGTTTGGTTCTACCTTAGTAGGTTTGACTTTAAAAGTGCCTCTTTTTAGTTCTCTTGGAAGAACTGCCGTATCCCAAAAGGCAAAAATTAGTCTAGATCAAGCCATAACAGAACTTACAGACACGCAAGAGCGCGTCAGAATAGAAGTAAAAGCTGCCTACAATGACTACCAACTTGCGATTGATAATTACTTTACCGAAAAAGAAAACCTACGCCTAGCAGAACGTATTGAGAAAAAAAATCAAACCAAATTCTTTGAAGGCATGGTTCAGAGTTTTGAACTGAGAATGGCACAAATGCAACTTTATACTGCACAAAATAATTTTGTCACTGCCATTCAATCCGTAATCAATAAAAAAACAGCATTAGAAACCCTACTTAACAAAACCTTTTAATCAATCTCCATGAAAAAATTAATATCTCTCCTCATCACTTCAATTATTATCGCCGCTTGTTCAGGTGAAAAACAAAGCTCAACTTCGGCACTACTCCAAGCCGAAGATCTCGACGGTTTAAAAGTCCAAAAGGATGAAAAGATTCAACAGATGAATGCCCTAAAAAAGGAATTAAACCAAATTAATCAGGCCATTTTGACATTAGATCCTGATGAGAAGCTACCCTTGATAACAACCATTAAGCTCGCTCCCGAAAATTTTAATCATCATATTGAAGTACAAGGTAACATTCAAACCCGCCAAAATGTATTGCTCTATCCCGAATTTAACGGCAGCTTAAAACAGGTGTTTGTTCAAGAGGGACAAAAGGTGAAAAAAGGAGCACTATTGGCACAGATTGACGATGCAGGTTTAAAAAACCAACTGGAGCAACTTGAGATACAATCCAATCTATCAAAAACAATCTATGAGCGTTACCAAAGACTATGGGATAAAAATATAGGTTCCGAAATGGAATTGCTCAAAGCAAAAACAACCTATGAAGCCCAACTAAAAAGTATAGCCCAACTCAAAAAACAACTGCTAAGAACCCAAATTCGCGCTCCTTTCTCTGGAACAATTGATGAGATTATTGCCAATACTGGAGCGAACTTAATGCCAGGGCAAACCCCTGTCTTGCGTGTGGTTAATTTGGACGAGATGTATATTGAGGCTAATATTCCTGAACGCTACGTCAGTGATATCAAATTGGGTACTGATGCCCTAGTCGAGATTCCAATGCTAGGAAAAACTTACGCCACTCAGATTCGGCAAACTGGGAGTTTTATCAATCCCAACAATCGAAGTTTTAGGGTGGAAGCTCCGCTAGCCAATACAGATGGTGACATCAAACCCAACCTATCGTGCAAACTAAAAATAAAAGATTACAACAACTCGAGTGCAATTATGATCCCACTGAGTATTATCAAAGAAAACGCTAAAGGTGATAAATACATTTTCAAGCTCAAACCAGGGAACAAACAAGATGTCTATACGACTGAAAAAGTTTTTATCGAACTGGGCAAAAAAAGTATGGAAAAAGTAGAAGTTACTGGAGGCATTGCGCCAGGTACATTGATCGTCAATGAGGGTGCCGCCATCGTTGAGGACAATCAAAGGGTAAGAAATATTCAATAAGCTGGGAGAGATGAAAAAAATTTACAAAGAATTTCGACTGTCCAGTTGGGCGATAGATCACAAAACTGTGATTTATGTCATCATGGCAATATTTTTCTTCTTGGGAATTCGATCCTACAACGTCATGCCCCGAGAAAGCTTCCCTGAAATTAATGATACTCGTATGTTTGTCTCAGCCGTTTTCCCTGGAAATACAGCTGAAGATATAGAAAGGCTTATTGTTGATCCTTTAGAAGATGCACTAAAAGGGGTTACCAACTTAATTGACATCACCTCCACTTCGGAGGAAGATTTTGCTGTCGTAAAACTACAGTTTGACGAAGATATCCCCGTTGAACTTGCCAAACAAAAAACCAAAGATTTGGTCGATGGTGTGGTCTCAGGTGCAGACTGGCCTACTTTTAATAATGCAAAAATAGAGCCTTCTGTGTTTGAGATGGACTTCTCTGAATTGATGCCCATTTTGAGTATCAGCATGATTGGGGATTATCCGATTGAACTGATGAAGGATTTTGCTGGTTATCTAGAAGAAAAAATCGAACAGATCCCCGAGGTTAAATCTGTGGACATTCGAGGGATTCAAGCTTTTGAAGTTGAAGTTGCAGTTGATATCTACAAAATGACTGCCGCCAAAATCAGTTTTAATGACATCATTAACGCCATAAGTTCTGAAAATACAACCATCTCAGCGGGAAATATCATCCAAGGCGGACAGCGTCGTAGCATGAGAATTATTGGGGAAGTAAAAGATCCGCAAAAACTCAAAGAAATCGTCGTTAAAAGTGAAAAAGGAGCCACTTACTTGGGCGATATCGCTACCATCAGCTACCATGAAAAAGATGCTATTTCCTATGCCCGTTCTTATGGAGAAAAAGTCATTTTGCTGGATGTTAAAAAACGCGGTGGTAAAAATTTGATTCAAGCCTCCCAAAAAATCCAAGCTTTGGTGAGTGAAATCGGAGAGAATCTATTTCCAAAAGATCTAAAATTAGCGATTTCAAATGACCAATCCGCCACCACCCTCAACCAAGTAAGTGATTTGGTTAACAACATTATTTTCGGCGTGATTTTAGTCGTTATTGTCCTGATGTTCTTTTTGGGCTTTCGCAACTCACTATTTGTGGGTTTTGCAATTCCTATGTCCATGTTTATGTCTTTTATGATCCTTTCCATCTTAGGCTACACGATGAACACCATGGTCTTATTTGGCTTGGTTATGGGACTAGGAATGCTTGTAGACAACGGGATTGTAGTTGTGGAAAACGTCTACCGATTGATGGAAAAAGAAGGTATGTCACGAATTGAAGCTGCTAAGAAAGGGATTGGAGAAATCGCCTTTCCGATTATTGTCTCCACAGCCACCACCATTGCTGCTTTTGTACCGCTGGGGGCGTGGCCTGGATTGATGGGCGAATTTATGATTTACTTCCCCATTACACTATCAGTGGTTTTGGGGTCATCACTGATCGTTGCCTTATTTTTCAATTCTATGCTGGTTTCTCGTTTTATGGAAATCGATGAGCGTGAAATCTCTACAAAAAGCTTATGGCGAATCACCTTTATTCTGGGCGGATTAGGGCTTTTACTCGTATTTAACACTGGCGTATTAAGAGGAATCGGTACACTAATGATTACCCTTACCCTACTCTTTTGGGCTTACAAGTACTTTATAAAAAAACAAGCTGCCCGTTTCCAAATGATCTTCTTGCCTAAGTTGGAAAAAGCTTATCGTTCTTTTCTTACAATCGCCTTAAAAGGCTATCGACCTGTGGCTTTTTTGTTAGGCACCTTTTTTCTCTTGTTTTTTTCATTTATTCTGATGGGAATTTTTCCCCCTAAAGTTGAATTTTTCCCTGAAAATCAACCGTTGCAAATATTTACTTACATCGAATATCCTCAAGGGACTGCCATTGAAAAAACCAATAGCATCACAAAAAGAATCGAAAGAGACATTTATAAGGTCATTAATCAAGAAAAATATCGGCAAGGAGATTACAATTTCTTAGTCGAGGATGCTGTTGCACAGGTAGGTGCCGGGGCGGGTAATCCAGAAATTGATGGCGGGGTAACCAATGAAATGCCCCATAAAGCGAAGGTCTCATTAACCATGAGAGAATTTAAATTCCGAAATGGCTTGTCCAGTGAAAGCCTGAGGAGTGAAATTCAACAAACCCTAAAAGGAAAATATCCCGGTGTAGCCATTTCTGTAGAAAAAGATGCTAATGGCCCACCAGTAGGGTATCCTGTCAATATTGAAATATCTGGACGGGATTATGAACAGCTTATTCAAACGGCAGAAAAAATAAAAGACTTCTTGGATACTGAAAATATTCTCGGAGTGGAAGAATTAAAAATTGATGTCAATAAAAACAAACCTGGAATCCAGCTGATCATTGACAGAGAAAAAGCTGGAGAGCTAGGTATCACCACCACCATGATCGGAAGACAATTAAGGGCATCGCTGTTTGGCTCCAAAGCTGGGATATACAAAAAAGACGGTGAAGATTATGAAATAAATGTGAGACTGAAAGAAGCTCAGCGTTATGACAACAACGCTTTATTCAATCAATTCATCACCTTTAGAGACCAATCCTCAGGTAAAATAAAAGAAATTCCTATTGCCGCTTTGGTGACCGCAAAAAACAACGCATCATTCAGTGCCATAAAACACAGGAAGTCTGTAAGAATGGTAACGCTATATTCGGACGTGCTGGCAGGGTATAACGCCAACGAGGTTGTCGCTAATGTCAAGGCAGCTTTATCGAATTACGATTTGGATTTTGGGGTCGACTTTAAATTTACTGGTGAAATAGAAGAGCAAGAGAAAAATATGAGTTTTCTTTCTAATGCCTTATTAGCAGCTTTGGCACTGATCATGTTACTGTTGGTCTTTCAGTTCAATTCCATTTCTAAACCGATTATCATACTGATTTCTATTTTCTTAAGTTTCACTGGGGTCTTTTATGGTATTACTGTTTTCCAATTGCCATTTGTGATCTTAATGACCATGATGGGGATTATCTCTCTATCGGGAATTGTGGTAAATAATGGCGTAGTGTTATTGGATTACACCCAATTGTTAATCGACAGAAAAAAGTTGGAAATGGACATTCCCAATGACCAAATGCTTCCCAAAGCTGAAGCTATAGAGGCGATTATTAATGGGGGTACGGCAAGACTGCGCCCAGTAATTTTAACTGCGATAACGACCATACTGGGGTTAATTCCACTTTCGATAGGGTTAAACATTGATTTTTTCTCCCTGTTCTCAGATTGGGATCCGAAGATTTATGTTGGTGGAGACAATGTGATTTTTTGGGGACCTCTGGCAAAAACAGTAATCTTTGGATTGAGTTTTGCCACCTTCCTCACCCTGATTATAGTCCCGGCGACCTTCCTAATCAGCTATCAGTTAAAGATGAAATTTAAACGCATTTTTAAAAACTAACTTACCCTATTGGAAAAGATACGTTCTTATTACCTTTGTGACGAAACCATTTACAATGCTTAGATCCCATCATTGCGGAGCACTTTCCGAATCCGATTTAAATCAAGAAGTTACCCTTGCTGGATGGGTGCAAAAAGTCAGAAATAAAGGCTTTATTGTCTGGGTTGATCTCAGAGATCGTTACGGTATCACCCAACTGGTATTTGACGAAAAAAGAACTCCTGAGGCAGTTTTTAAAAAGTCTGCCGAACTCGGCAGAGAGGACGTTATTCAGATCAAAGGCACCGTTATTGAACGGGAATCTAAAAATCCCAACCTACCTACTGGCGGTATCGAAATATTAGCAACAGAACTAACTCTTCTAAACAAAGCACAAACCCCGCCATTTACCATAGAAAACCAAACCGATGGCGGCGACGAACTACGGATGCAATTTCGCTACTTAGATTTGAGAAGAAACCCTGTTAGGGAAAATCTTATCCATAGGCATCGCGTCACGATGGCCGTTAGAAACTTTTTATCTCAGGCAGGTTTTATAGATGTCGAAACCCCCTATTTGATTAAGTCAACACCAGAGGGAGCAAGGGATTTTATCGTCCCCTCAAGAATGAATAATGGACAGTTTTATGCTTTGCCACAATCCCCACAAACTTTCAAGCAATTGCTAATGGTCGGTGGTTTTGATAAATATTTTCAGATTGTAAAATGCTTCAGGGACGAGGATTTAAGAGCGGACAGGCAACCAGAGTTTACCCAAATCGATTGTGAGATGTCCTTTGTAGAACAAGAAGATGTTTTGTCTCAATTTGAAGCACTAATCAAACATTTACTTTCAGAAATCAAAGGAGTAGAATTGTCTGAATTTCCAAGAATCACCTATGCTGAAGCGATGGAAAAATACGGCAACGATAAACCCGATATTCGTTTTGGAATGATCTTTGGAAACCTGAATGAGGTTGCTAAAGGCAAGGGGTTTAATGTGTTTGACAGTCAAGAATTAATAGTAGGTATCGCTGTTCCTGGCGGTGCCAATTATACCCGTAAGGAAATCGATAATTGGATTGATTGGGTCAAACGACCTCAAGTGGGGGCCAAAGGTTTGGTCTGGGTTAAATGCAATCAAGACGGGAGTTACAAATCCTCTGTCGATAAGTTTTTTAATCAGCAAGATTTGGGTGAGTGGGCTAAAGTCACCAATGCACAAGCTGGAGATTTGATCTTTGTCATGGCAGGAGACACCCTAGACACTCAAGCACAATTGAGTGCCCTTAGAATGGAAGTAGCCCAGCAGATGGACCTCCGAAATGCCGATGAATTTGCTGCACTGTGGGTCACTGATTTTCCGCTATTAGAATGGGATGAGGAAACCCAACGTTACCATGCCATGCACCACCCCTTTACGGCTCCCAAAAACGAATATTTGGAGCTTTTGGAAACCAATCCAGAAAAAGTATTGGCAAATGCCTATGACCTTGTCCTAAACGGAAACGAAGTTGGAGGAGGCTCTATAAGAATTCACGACACCCAACTACAGGAAAAAATGTTTTCATTGCTTGGCTTTAGCGAAACAGAAGCCAAGGAACAATTCGGTTTTTTGATGGACGCTTTTCAATACGGTGCTCCGCCCCACGGAGGCATTGCATTAGGATTAGATCGACTCGTTGCACTTTTGGGCGGTAGTGAGACCATAAGAGACTTCATCGCCTTTCCAAAAAACAACCACGGTAGAGATGTGATGATCGATGCACCAGCAAACGTCACAGACGATCAGTTAGAGGAATTGTATCTAAAATCCTTACCCAAGGACCCTTCCTAAAGAAAATTCTTACAATTTAAATTCAATGAAAATTTTTCTTAGAATCTTTTTTTTAGCCCTGCTCACCTGCCTGACCATTGGATTTTACATCAAGACATTTGAAAATTCTCAGCAGGGAAATAAAATAGTAGGTTTTACCGTATTAGGCGCTGCCTTTATCTTTATGCCCATTTTCTTAGTCCATCGATGGAAAGGAAAAAGGCTGAAGGACTACACTCTTTCCAAGGAAAATTTGGAGAAACTAAGAAATTCTGATCAAAAATAACGTAAAATTATACTTTGGCAGTTTTATTAAATGTAACTTGCGCAAAATTAATTTATTATAAATGACTGGTACAGTTAAATTTTTTAATGGATCCAAAGGTTATGGGTTCATTACCAATGACGAAACATCTGAAGATGTATTTGTTCACGTTTCTGCCCTAAATGGGCTTACACTCCAAGAGGGTGACAAAGTTGAGTATGTAGAAGAAGAAGGAAATAAAGGGAAGCAAGCTTCTCAAATTGCCCTATTATAATATACATTACGACTTAAGAAATTAAGCCTCCCAATGGGAGGCTTTTTTATTTTCTTTTACTTTCAAAAAATTGATGCAGTAAGTCCGCCGATGCTGATTCCATCACCCCACCACTGACGGTCGCTTTTGGGTGAGGCGCAATTCGGGCTTGACGATAACCGCGCTTTTGATCAGCCGCAGCATAAACGATTCTACTGAGTTGCGCCCAATAAATCGCACCCATACACATCACGCAAGGTTCTAATGTAACATATAACGTACAGCCATTGAGGTATTTGCCATTTAGAAAATTAGCTGCTGAAGTAATGGCTTGCATTTCGGCATGTGCTGTAACATCATTGAGTCGCTCGGTCAAATTATGCGCCCTGGCAATAATTTTATTATCGATAGCAATGACCGCACCTACAGGAACCTCATCCGCCTCAAAAGCCTTTTGTGCCTCGATCAATGCCTGCCTCATAAAATAATTATCATCGTATAATAATTCCATGCGGTTAAATTACAAAACCCCTTTAGTCAGCACAAACGAAATTTTATCTTTGTAACTTGAGCCAAGCAATAATTAAAAGTCACCGATGAGCGGAAAAAAAAGACTCTTCCTTCTTGATGCCTACGCCCTTATTTTTAGAGGCTATTATGCCTTTATCAAAAATCCAAGAATCAATTCCAAAGGGATGAATACCTCTGCCATCATGGGGTTTATGAACTCGCTACTTGACGTAATCAAACGAGAAAAACCAGATCATTTGGCCGTATGTTTTGACAAAGGCGGTTCACAAGTTCGTACGGAGATGTTTACCGAATACAAGGCCAACCGAGACGAAACTCCTGAAGCTATAGTTATTGCCGTGCCGTACATTCAAAAAATTCTCGAGGCGATGCATATCCCAGTAGTCGTAAAAGAGGGTTTTGAAGCTGATGATATTATTGGAACCCTTGCCAAGCAGGCCGAAAAAGAAAACTACGAAACCTTTATGGTCACCCCCGATAAAGATTTTGCACAGCTCGTTTCTGAAAATATTTTTATGTACCGCCCAGCACGGATGGGTAACGGTATTGAAATATGGGGTGTTCCTGAGGTCAAAGAAAAATTTGAGATTGAAAACCCTGAGCAAGTGATCGACTACCTCGGAATGATGGGCGATAGTGTGGACAACATTCCTGGTTTGCCCGGGGTGGGCGATAAAACAGCCAAAAAGTTTCTTAAAGAATTTGGCAGTATGGAAAATCTGCTCGACAATGTGGATCAGTTGCAGGGCAAACTCAAGGAGAAAATTGAAGCCAACAAAGAATTGGGCATTCTTTCCAAAAAACTCGCTACCATCATTACGGATGTCCCTGTAAAATTTAATGCAAAAGACTATGAACTCTCCACACCAGATATCGAAGCGGCAACCACCATTTTTGAAGAATTAGAATTCAGGAGAATACAGGAAAATTTTAAAAGAATATTTCTCCTTGACAAGGAGATTGTTGCTCCAGATGTAAGTGAAAAAACGACGCCAACGCCTCCAAAAATATCTGGTGACCAATTTGATTTATTCAATCCACCCCCAGGCCAAGGAAACAGCCCAGCAGAAACCAACAGAGCCAACCAAAATAATACAAAACACCAATATCAGTTGGTCGATTCCTCAATTGGTCAAAGCTTACTTTTAAAAAAATTATTGTCCCAGTCCTCCGTTTGTTTTGATACCGAAACTACCGGGCTCGACAGCCTTCAGGCACAGCTAGTAGGGATTGCATTCAGTTGGGAAAATCACAAGGGTTACTACCTTCCATTCCCAGAAAATCAACAAGAGGCACAAGCCATCATAGAAACATTTAGACCTTTTTTTGAAAATGAGCAAATAGAAAAAATAGGCCACAACCTAAAGTACGATTTAAAAGTCCTGATAAAATATAAAATTAAAGTAGTCGGGCCACTTTATGACACGATGATTGCCCACTACTTAATCAATCCCGATATGCGACACAATATGGACGTCTTAGCGGAGACCTACCTGAACTACAGCCCGCAGTCCATCACCGAACTCATCGGTAAAAAAGGAAAAAACCAAGGGAATATGCGGGAAGTGGATTTGGAAAAACAAACCGAATACGCAGTTGAGGATGCCGACATTACTTTTCAATTAAAACAACATTTTGAAAAGGAACTTGAGGATGCCAATACCGCATCCCTTTTTCGGGATGTAGAGCTCCCTTTGGTCGAAGTATTGACCGTAATGGAAGCTGAAGGAATCAACCTCAATGTAGCCTTTCTCCATCAGCTCGCCAAAACACTGACATCAGATATTGAAACCCTGGAAAAAGCTGTTTTTGAGGAGGTAGGCGAAACTTTCAATTTGGCATCGCCCAAACAGCTTGGTGTGGTCTTATTTGAAAAGCTCAAGCTGGTTGACAAACCCAAGAAAACCAAAACCGGACAATATTCCACGGCTGAGGATACCCTTTCCTTTTTAGCAAAAACACATCCCATCGTTGAAAAAATACTGCAATGGCGATCACTTCAAAAACTACTAACAACCTACGTATCTGCTTTGCCAGAAGATCTTAACCCCAATACTGGTCGTATTCACACCATTTACAATCAAGCCGTAGCAGCTACGGGAAGATTGAGCAGCAACAACCCCAACTTACAAAATATTCCCATCCGGACCATTCGGGGACAAGAAGTCCGAAAAGCATTTATTCCCCGTGACAAGGATCACGTCCTGATGGCTGCGGATTACTCTCAAATTGAGCTACGCATTATCGCTGCCCTTAGTAAAGACCCCTCCATGGTCAAAGCCTTTCAAAACAATGAGGATATTCATACGGCTACGGCTGCGAAAGTTTTTGATGTTCCCCTAGAGGAAGTCACTCGTGAACAACGAGGCAATGCCAAAACCGTCAATTTTGGAATCGTCTATGGTGTTTCCGCCTTTGGCTTGAGTCAACAGACCAATCTCAATCGATCTGAATCTAAAGAATTGATCGAAACTTATTACAATACTTATCCGCAACTCAGAGCATATATTGCCAATCAAATTGACTTTGCAAGAGAACACGGTTATGTGGCTACTGTATTGGGGCGTCGCCGTTACCTCAAAGACATCAATTCTCAAAATGCGGTAGTTCGCGGGGCAGCTGAGCGCAATGCGGTTAATGCACCTATCCAAGGAAGTGCTGCAGATATTATCAAACTGGCGATGATTCAGATTCACCAAAAAATCAAAGCAGATAACTGGCAATCCAAAATGCTATTACAAGTCCATGATGAACTCGTGTTTGATGTTGTAAAGTCGGAAAAAGAAGCCTTTGAAAAAATGGTTAAAACCGAAATGGAAAATGCTTTTGATATTGGTTTGCCTTTGGTAGTCGATATCGGTTTTGGGGGGAATTGGCTTGAGGCGCATTGATATTGAGCTTCAGGTCAGTCGTCATATAGCTTAACGAGAATTGATGGGCAATTCAACAACTCACTTGCACTAATTACAAATATTTGTTCTTAAACCCAATTAAACCCGTTCAGAATCAAAACTTTAAAACCTAAAATTAATGCAAAAAATATTTTTTCAGAAAAAGGAATAATTGTAAGTTTGCAGCCCCATAAAAGGGTATTTAAATCATATTGTTGTGAATACATTAAGTTACAAAACGATTTCGGCCAACGCCAACACTGTAGATAAGCAGTGGGTAGTGATTGATGCAGCCGATGTTCCATTGGGGCGAGTAGCATCTGTCATCGCTGTTCATTTAAGAGGAAAACACAAAACCAATTTTACGCCACATGTGGATTGCGGCGATAATGTCATTGTAATCAATGCTGGTAAAGTGACCTTGTCCGGGAACAAATGGAAGCAGAAGCAATACATCCGCCACACTGGTTACCCAGGTGGGCAGAGAAGCTTGAACGCTGAGCAATTGAGTGCTAAAGGCGCTGATCGTTTGATCGAAAATGCAGTAAGAGGCATGCTGCCTAAAAATAAATTAGGTGCTGCCCTATTCAGAAACTTAAAGGTTTTTGAAGGAAGTGATCATAAGCATGAAGCACAACAACCAAAAACGATTAATCTAAACAAACGATTATAAATGGAAGTTATTCATACCATTGGTAGAAGAAAAACATCAGTAGCCCGCCTCTACATTTCGAAGGGGAAAGGAAACATTACGGTAAATAAAAAAGCCTACAATGAGTTTTTTCCTACAGCTACTTTGCAATACAAAATCACACAGCCATTGGCACTGACCGAAAACGAGGGCAACTTCGACCTTAAAGTCACCGTTAAAGGTGGAGGTTACAACGGACAGGCCGAGGCGGTGCGCCTTGCTATTTCAAGAGCTTTGTGTAAAATCGATGAAGAAAATCGAACTGTACTCAAACCCGAAGGATTATTAACCCGTGACCCTAGAATGGTGGAACGCAAAAAATTCGGGCAGAAAAAAGCAAGAAAAAAGTATCAATTCTCCAAACGATAATCCATCGTCTGAGAACGATTAAATGTTCATTAATTTAATTATAATCTGTTGCTTGAACCGCTAAGGCGGGAATTAGTTTAGCATCCAAATAAATCCAAGATTTATTGCTACTAATCGAGAACGTAAACTAAAAATCATGGCACAAACCAACGTAAAAGACCTGCTTAGCGCAGGCGTCCATTTTGGACACTTAACCCGAAAATGGAATCCCAACATGGCGCCCTACATCTATATGGAGCGCAACGGGATTCACATCATCAGTCTCTACAAGACCGTTGCAAAAATTGAAGAAGCTTCTGAGGCTTTGGCGAAAATCGCTGCCTCTGGAAGAAAAATACTTTTTGTAGCCACCAAAAAACAAGCCAAAGACATCGTGTCTGAGTCGGCCAAAAAAGTTAATATGCCCTACATCACTGAGCGCTGGGCTGGTGGAATGTTGACCAATTTTGTTACCATCCGTAAGGCGGTAAAAAAAATGGCGTCCATTGACCGAATGAAAAAAGACGGTACTTTTGAGACCCTTTCCAAAAAAGAAAGACTCCAAGTAAATCGTTTAAGAGCCAAGTTGGAAAAAAACTTAGGTTCCATAACTGAAATGACCCGTTTGCCCGGTGCTCTTTTTGTCGTTGACATCAAAAGAGAACACATCGCCATCAAAGAGGCACAAAAATTAAAAATTCCAATTTTTGCAATGGTAGACACCAACTCTGATCCTAGAGAGGTCGAGTATGTCATTCCTGCCAATGACGATGCTACCAAATCCATCGATAAAATTTTATCCCTTGTCGTTGATGCAATTGGCGAAGGGCTTCAAGAACGTAAAAACGAGAAAGAAGTTCAGGAGCAGGAAAAACAAGTTCAAGAAGAAGTAGCTGCTGATGCAACTGCCCAGGTTGTCAAAACGGAGGAAGTAAGCGAAGCGCCTGCGGCAGCAGAAAACGCTACTGAAGCCAGTGAGGAAGCCACCGAATAAATAAGTAAAAATAACCATAGATAAGCATGAAAATTACAGCATCCGAAGTAAATAAATTGCGTCAATCTACCGGAGCCGGAATGATGGATTGCAAAAAAGCATTGGTCGAATCCGAAGGAGATTTTGACAAAGCCATTGAAATTCTTAGAAAAAAAGGACAAAAAGTAGCTGCTAACCGTGCAGACAGGGAATCCTCAGAGGGAGCAGCCCTGGCAAAAGTCAATGCGGATAATACCGCTGGCGTATTGGTTTCTATCAATTGTGAGACTGACTTTGTCGCCAAAAACGATACTTATTTGGCGCTTGCCAACAGTCTGGCAGACAAAGCTTTGGAACACGATACGCTGGAGAATTTTCTCTCCAGTGAATTTCAGGGCATGACCGTCGCGGAAAAACTCACCGAGCAAACTGGTGTCATCGGAGAAAAAATCGAAATCGGAGCCTTCAAAAAACTTACCGCTCCTTATGTTGGGTCATACATCCACGCTGGAAATAAAATTGCCACTTTAGTCGGTCTTTCCGGAATCGTTGACAATGCTGCTGAAATTGCAAAAAATGTCGCCATGCAAGCTGCTGCAATGAATCCTATCGCACTAAATGAAGAAGGCGTAGATGCTACCATCGTCCAAAAGGAAATCGAAATTGCCAAAGACCAACTGCGTCAGGAAGGCAAACCCGAAGCCATGCTAGACAATATCGCTAAAGGGAAGATCAAGCGTTTCTTTAAAGACAATACGCTGATCAATCAAGCTTTTATCAAAGACGCAAAAATTTCTGTAGCGGGTTATGTCAAATCTGCCGATGCGGATTTAGTCGTTACTGCGTTTGAAAGAATCGCCCTAGGATAAACAAAATAAAATCCAATTTTAAGAGCATTCCCTTCGTGGAATGCTTTTTTTTTATCTTAATACCATGAAAAATAGGTGCCAATGGTGTGAGGGCGATCCCCAATACGTTAATTACCACGACAAAGAATGGGGCGTTCCTGTTCGTGATGAACAAAAACAATTTGAATTTCTTACCTTAGAAATCTTTCAGGCTGGACTCAGTTGGATTACTGTTTTGCGGAAACGCGAAAACTTTAGAAAAGCTTTTGATCAATTTGACTTTCACAAAGTGGCAAAATACAAAGAAGATAAAATTAAAGCCTTAATGAAAGATGCAGGGCTGATTCGAAACCAACTCAAGATAAAAGCTGCGCTCAACAATGCCAAGTGTTTTACCGACTTTCAAAAAAAAGGAGGCTCTTTTACGGACTACCTCTGGGGTTTTGTCAATTACCGGCCCATTCAAAACAACTATGAAAAACAGGAAGATATTCCATCTAAAAGTTCCTTATCCCAAGTGATCAGCAAAAACTTAAAAAAACGGGGATTTAAGTTTGTGGGGCCAACGATCATTTATGCCCATCTTCAGGCAACGGGAATCGTTAATGATCACCTAACCAATTGCTTCCGTCATCAAGAACTAAAAGGGTAGATCGTCTTCTGGACCATCGGTGTTGTCATCAGCTGCCTCAAAGGCAGGTGGTGGAGGCATTGGAGGCATCTCTGTGGCTGCGGTCTCCGCCACGGCTTCAATACGCCAACCCTGAACAGCATTGAAGTATTTGGTCTCTCCCTGTGGGTTCACCCATTCGCGGCCTCTTAGATTGATTCCAATTTTTACTGTTTGACCGATTTGGAAAGCATTGAGTAGATCACAATTGTCCTGAACGAACTCTACCAAAATATGTTGGGGATAGCGCTCTTCAGTGGTGACCACCACCTCTCTTTTCCTAAAGCCATTATTACCATAGGTTCTGGTTTCGTCCAACCATTTGATTTTTCCTGCTACTTCCATAATGCTTATTTATAAATACAAATTTAAACCAATTTAGCGGTAAATCCCGCCTATGCCTCTATTGAATTTGGCTCCAATATAAATTGATATAAATTGTAGGATAATAATTAATAGAATTGTCTAAAATTTACAATTTAACGAACAGCATTTTCACGACTGTGGTCTCCCCATCGGCGGCCCCTATTTTGAGCTTTAAAAGCGTGGGTAGAATTAATCTCAACTACTTTACTATCAAGCTTTTAAATGGCTTTTTATTGAATTGGAATTTGAGATCAAAACTATTTGTAAATATCGCAAAACCGAAATTAGTGATTTGTTCGAAAAGTAATTTGATTCGTAATGTAAAAAGTAACTTCTCGACAAACAACATAAAAAACATTACAATTTGTAAGAAAGTTCTTACTCCTATGTATCTATTAAAAACTTAAAGCTTTCAAAAATTAATTAGATTTTAGTTTTACCCCAAGTCATTACTAAAACCCCATCAAATTATGAACTTTACCTACGCAAGTAATCTACGGACTTTTCTATCTAAAAGAATCCTTTCCATTTTTACGATCCTATTTCAGCGAAATTCCATTGCTAAGAAAAAAACAGGAAAACCTAGAAAACTCTTTGCCTTACGTGAAATGATCGTCCATCATATGGATGGACTTCAAATACAATACTTTGGATTAGTTGAATATTCCCCCACCACAATAAATCAAAAGAAATCAATAAACGCTCAAAAGATTATAAATCCAATGAAAACAAATCGAAGAACAAAGTTACTCTATCAGATTACCCTGAGCATGATGCTTGTCTTTTTGGGACAGAATCTTTTTGGGCAAGTTAAGATAGGAGATAATACTGAAAATATAAACCCCTACGCTATTTTGGAATTAGAAAGCGATCGACTGGGGGTTATTTGGCCGAGTATGTCAACCGAGCAGCGGGACGCGGCTTTTATCAATGATATTCCCATTGGACTGACCATTTATAACACCGATGAGCGCTGTATACAATATTGGGATCAGCAATGGCGATGCACCAGTACCGTTGCCGATAATAATTATGGCAGTGCGAACGCTTTAGGGATTGCCGCTGGTGGGGCTATCGTGGAGATAAAAAACAATAGCGGTACGCTGGAATATACCTTACTTACCCCCTATTTTGGTGGATTAACGGCACTTAACAATACCGATGACAGCATAAAGAAATGGGACGGCTCCACATGGGTAAATGGTTTATCTTCTAGTGGATCAGTTGGTTTTTCTACTATTATTGGAGAAACTAAAACGATTTTATATAATTTTAGTGGTAACAGTAGTCTACAAACAATAACCAAAGGGGATGGCTCTGAATGGGCATTTATGAATGGGGCAACCATAACTAATGCTCAGACATTATACCCTGATTTTTATAATTTAATTCAAAGTGTGGCTTCCTCTTATATAAGTGGTAGCAATGTTACTTTGATTGATTCCAGAGGGCTTTTTGCAAGATCTGCTAATGCTGGCAGAGGGACTACCTATGACCCAAATACCACTAATATTTGGGAATTCTCGGCGGATAAAACTGCTGTAAACGGATTGTCTTCCTCTTCAAACTCAGCAGGGTACCATTCTCATAGTGGAACAACAAATACTACTGGAAATCACGCTCATTCTTATGTAGATGAAAGTGCCAATGGTACCGAACCTGCCGGTAGTGGGTCTGGAAAAACAGTAGGAAATTCAGACGAACAACACGAAAGTAAAGCAACAGGAAATGGTGGCAATCACTACCACTCATTAAACATTAATAATGCTGGAAGTCACTCTCACTCAATCTCAATCAGTGGAGATTCTGAGACAAGACCTCATAATTTTGGCGTTAGGCATAGGATCATAAGAATTAAATAGAGCGAAATGAAAATAACTTTATTAAGGTCCCTAACCCTAGTGAGTCTATTTCTCACGACCTACATAAAAATAACTAACAGCTTATCGCCCTACTAGCCCTATTCTGGTTATTGGATTAAACTGGGAAGCCTTTCCCCGAGAGACACTAGTGTGCCTCGGGAGTAGAACGAGTGGGATGATACGTTCTGGGAAGGGTCTCCCTTTTTTGATTTTTGATCGCAGCCTCGCCAATCAAAAAAAACCTGATAAATATATTTTTAAAAACATCTCAAACAGTTCAGCTGTTTCTACTTCCACTTGCCCCCGCTTCCTAAGGTAAGATGCAATCAGGCGAATGGGTATAGGAAAGCACCTGAGGAAGTGAAAATAGGAAGGCTATTGTTTAATTTGCCCTATCTTAGCTTAAATAAAATACTTTATGGCAGGTGTTGAGTTTTATCAAAAATAACTTGAGAAACATTTGGCTGCTGGCTGCCTTCTTCATTGTAAGCTTGATTGTTTGGAACACTAATCTTTTGTTTAGCACCCTAAAGCAGGAAGAGCGCAAAAAAATGGAGTTATGGGCGCTGGCACAGGAGGAGCTGATCCAAAACAGCGTAGTCAATAACCTCACTTTTGAGGTGTTGCAGCAAACGTGGATCAATCCCATGATTCAAGTGGATCAAAACGGTGAAATTATCGGCCATAAGAATGTGGATTGGGATGCAACCCAAATGGACTCGCTAGAGCTTTACAATCGCCTAAAGCAGATCAAAAGGGAAAACCAACCCATCTTGATTCAATACCAAGACAGCCTGTCGAATATCAATCAAAAGCTGTATTACGGGGATTCGATCTTATTGAAGAAATTGCAATACTATCCCCTTGCACTGCTTTTAATCATTTTTCTTTTTGGGGCAGTACTCTATTTTGTTTACAAAACCAGTAGGATATCGGCGCAAAACCGCCTTTGGACGGCTATGGCGAAAGAAACTGCGCACCAAATTGGCACCCCGCTGACCTCGATGATAGGATGGATAACGCTGATGAAGGAAAAGGAAGAGGCCAGCGAGCCCCTGAGTGAAATCGAAAAGGACTTGGCGCGACTGCAAGTCATCACCGATCGTTTTTCAAAAATGGGATTCCTCCCCGAATTGCAAGTGGCTGATATCGTCGCCGAAACAAAAAATACGGTTGAATACCTTGAAAAACGCAGTTCCACCTTAGTAAAATTCCAAACACAATTCCCCGAGGATGGGGTATTACTGCCACTTAACCGCCAGCTTTTTAGTTGGACCCTAGAAAATCTTATCAAAAATGGTATTGATGCCATGAAGGGAAAAGGCACCATTGGGGTAAGGATAGAAAATCAAGTCAATTCGGTGGCGATCACCGTTAGCGATACTGGTGCAGGGATAAAAAAAGATCTGTATAAAAAAATATTTTCTCCGGGCTTTACTTCCAAAAAAAGAGGCTGGGGACTCGGGCTGTCTTTGGCAAAAAGGATCATTACTGACTACCACAAAGGAAAGATAAGTGTTAAAAATTCGGTGCTGGGTCAAGGCACTACTTTTGAAATCATACTCAAAAAAGATACTTAAAGCTGTTCCCTAATTTTATCGGCAGTTTGCTGAAATGTCTCCGGACTGAGCGTAACTTTTTTCTGGAAAGTGGCATCTTCCATCGCCTGTAGTGGGATCAAATGCACATGGGCATGGGGAACTTCGAGACCAATAACGGTCATTCCGACCCGATTACAGGGAATTGCTTTTTCTATGGCAAGGGCGACCGAACGAGAAAAATGCATCAATTGGTTGTAGTCCTCTACTGACAAATCAAAGATTTTGTCAACCTCTTTTTTGGGTACACAGAGGGTGTGGCCGACAGCATTTGGGTTGATGTCTAAAAAAGCATAGTGCTTATCGTCTTCGTGAACCTTGTAGGAAGGAATCTCCCCTGCGATAATTTTTGAAAAAATTCCAGCCATATCAGTCTCTGGAAATGGAAACAATTTCCAATTGGATGGTGCCGTTAGGGACGGCAATTTCGGCGATTTCGCCTTCTTTTTTTCCCAGTAGACCCTTGCCTATAGGGGAATCAACAGAAATTTTTCCGGTTTTGAGATCGGCTTCACTTTGGGCAACTAATTTGTATTTCATCAGAGCGCCATTGGTTTTGTTTTTGACCTCCACGGTGGAGTGAACCAATATTTTGGAGGTGTCCAACTGGGATTCATCAATTAGGCGGGCATTGGAAAGGGTTTCTTCCATTTTAGAAATCTGCAGTTCTAGCAGTCCCTGTGCCTCCTTGGCGGCATCGTATTCGGCATTTTCACTGAGGTCTCCTTTGTCTCTTGCCTCAGCAATGGCTTGAGACGCTTTAGGGCGCTCAACGTCCTTGAGCTGGTTGAGCTCGGCTCTCAATTTTTTTAACCCTTCTTCAGTATAATAAGATACTTTACTCACTTTTTTTACGTTTCTTTAAATAGAAAAATCCCTAGAAAGGCAAGGGATTTAACTCAAATATAAGCAATTGAGGGTTTTTGTTAAAATTTTGGTCAGGAAAATCTTTTTAGTGCTACTGTTAACGGTATTTTCATGTAGTAAGAACGAAATTGTACGCAACCCAAATTTTTCGACAGTAAAATTCAATATTGCGGTTAATTTAAATCTTCCCAGTAACGATAATCTAAGGTTTACGGGTGGCAGCACTCGCTTGGCGCAAGGAGGTATCAATGGGATTTTGTTGTTTAATCTCAACGGGACTTATTTTGCTTGGGAGGCAAGCTGCCCAAATCACCCGATCAGAAGCTGCTCAAGGCTCGATATCAAAGGGGTTTTGGCGGAATGTGGCTGCGAAGGTTATCAATACAGTCTGGCGATAGGGCAATTGCTCAATCCAGAAGAAAGTACGAAGAACCCCTACCCTATGCTGCCTTACAGGGTAAATCAATCTGGTAATACGCTGTATATCAGTAATTAAAAATTTATCTAGCCCCATTAAAACGATGAAAAACCTACTGATTTTTGTACTGCTACTGTGCCACTTAGGAGCTTTCGGCCAATGGCTCGATTTGGATTACAATTCCGCAATAAAAAGGGAAAGCCAGTTTAATATTTCACTTTTTAAATACTTTCAAGCGGGCATGACCACGCTAGGGCATTTAGATGCCAGCTCAGAGATCCTCAAAATTAATTTTAAGACCTCCAGCAGTGTATCGATCGGACTGGCTGTCGCTGGCACCCAAACTTTTATCATCGGAAACAAATCCGATAAAAGAAATAACTTTTCTCACTTACTCAACCCCACAGGGGGGATTGTCAATGGCAGTTTATTTATGAATTTCCGGTTAAAGAAAAAAGAAAAATACACTCTTAAACTCAACGCCAGAGGAGGGCTGAAATTGATAGAGGGCTCCCCCCTCCAAGGCTTAAAAAGCCGATTCAAAAGTACTTTTGGGCAGTTTGGACTCACCTATGAGCGGTTATTGTTTGAAGATGCCCCTGAAAATCAACGCATAGACTTTTGGAGCTACCCCCACCTGCTATATTGTCAAGTAGGGGAAGCTGATTTGTCTTCGTTTTTTGGTAACGAACTCAAGCCACAAAACTACGGTTATGGCTGGCAAACAGGCGTGGAATTCAATCGCCAATTGCGGATCACTTGCCTGCTCAACCAGTTTTTAAATACCCCAAAATTCTCTACTCTGGGGATAGCAGTATTGCGGTTAAATGTCTCTTATCAATTCTAAAACCTAAAGTTTACCCCTAGTAAAAAGTTAGTCCCTGCCTGAGGAAAATAGCCTGCTCCTTCGATGGTGGTGATTACGCCCGGCACAGAGTAATCATCGTCATAGGTATAAAAATATCCATTAGACACATATTGGACATCAAAAAGGTTATTGACCAAAAGGGAGAGATTAATTTCCTTAAACAAGCTGTTGGGCTGAATCCTGTAACTGATATTAAGGTCTGAGGTGGTATAGGCATCCAACTTAGAGCTATCGGCGTCAATGTTCCCCATATATTGCTCCCCGACATGTTTGGTCAAAAGTGCCAACCTCCAATCGGTGGAGGGCTGGTAGGCGATAATGTTTCCAGCAACCACAGCGGGAGAAAATGACAGTTGGGTATTGCCCAAATCAGTCAATTGTCCGTCTCGCTCAAAATAGTAATCAAGGTTTCGGTTGCTACTCAAGGTGAGGTTGGGCTGCCAGGTCCAACGGCTACTAAGTATAAAATTTCCTTCGAGTTCAATTCCCAATCTGCTGCTCTTACCTACATTTTCTCGGATGGGTGCACCAACATCGTTAATGGCACCCGTCAACACCAACTGATTGGTATAATCCATATAATATAGATTGGCAAGGAAAGTGGACTTTTCGCCAGTAAAACGCCATCCCAATTCGAAATCATTCAGCTCTTCGGGTTTGGGATTGCCTTGCTCAAAGTCGTCGCGGATCGGTTCTCTATGAGCTCTGGCAAAAGAAAGATATAATTTATTGTTAGGATTGAAGGTATAGACCATCCCTGCTTTTGGATTAAAGAAGTTATAATCTTGGTCGATGTTAATGGGAGCAGGTCCCTTGACAGTTCCCTTAGCCGTGTAGCTAATACTTCGGTATTGTAGGTCCAAATAACCAGAAAAACGATCGTCAAACTGATGATTGACTTTGGCGTATAGGCTTACTTCCGTTTTCTTTCCTTGATTTTCATAAAACCGATCTCTTGGCAATCCGCCAGCGGCATTTTCGGCAAAGATCAGTTCCCCATAGTGGTCGCCGATATAGCTGCTAAACATCCCTCCAAAATTTAAGGCGGTACTGCCCTTTTGGCTATTGAGGGAAAAAGTGGCGACATAATAGTCGTTGTCTAGCCATTTTTTGATGATATTTTCGGTGGTATCGATTGTGGTATCGCCAACAGTATAGGGGACCAGTCCGAGGTAGCTAAAGTTGTTCTCGCTAGAAAAATTGATGTTTTGCTCGAACCACAAATCTTTATATTCCTCATATGCGCCACGACCATAGGTATAATTTAATCCTAGTGATAGACTGGTATAGGCATTCAACTTTTGATTCCAATGGAATTGATAATGGTCTTGAAGGTATTCGTCAACTTGCCTGTCGTAAAAGCCTTCTAAGTTTCCGTTATCGTCATAAATCTCTCCCGCAGGGTTATAGGTTCTGTTGGAGTTTAAAGTGGTCGCGTCAATTCCCCACCAAGACTGATAGGTGATTTCGTGACCGCCAAAAATAATGGCTTTGATGAGGGTGTTTTCGTCTTGATAAGCAGCCTGAAGGAAATAAGAGTCCAAATCTGAGGTCGCCCTATCGATATAGCCATCAGAGGTTATTTTGGAGAGCCGCCCCGAAATTTCAAAGTGATCGTTCAACAAGCCAGTGGAAAACATCAAAGTGTGTTTGAGGGAATTAAAACTCCCAACAGAATTGGCAATTTCGGCAAGGGCATTTTCGGACACCTCGTCGGTTAGTAGATTGATGCTTGCTCCAAAAGCACCCGATCCATTGGTGGAAGTACCCACTCCCCTTTGCATTTGTAGGCTGGAAACAGAAGAAGTAAAGTCTGGTAAATCGACCCAGTAAACACCCTGAGTCTCGGAGTCGTTGTAGGGGATACCGTTGATGGTGACGTTGACGCGCGTGGCGTCGCTACCTCTGACTCTAATCCCAGTGTAGCCAATCCCTGCTCCGGCATCACTGGTGGTGACCACACCGGGAAGGTAATTCAACATGATGGGAAGGTCTTGCCCCAAATTCCTAGGAGCGAGTTCTTCCTTGTCAATGTTGGTGTAGGCAAAAGGCTGACTCTCATCTACCCTGAGTCCTGCAATTTTCACCTCCTCCAATGCAATGGTGGGAATCGTGTCTTGAACAGTTGTTGTTTGTGCGAGCGATTGATTAAAAAGGATAATCGCAAAAAATCCTAAGCAAATCGTTTTCATCTGAATAATTTTATTCAAATAAAAGGGGTGATTATTCTTAGTTTTAAATCGTTAAATAAATCCCTTGGCAGCATTACCTGCCCAGGTTCAATGGGTTTGATCTCAGCCCTACAATGTTGGGCACCCCTTTGAGATGGTACAAAGATAAGTCAAGGATTAAAAATTGGGAAGCTTGTCTAGGTTTTTTTTAATAATTGGTCGATTACGCCAATGGCCTTTTCCAGCCTTTGTTCTTGATTGCCCTGCAATAAGACGTAGTTTTTTTGAAGTTTATCCAAGGTATTTTTAAAATAATCAAACATCATCTGCCGATCATTGGGGCGATCTCTGAGATCGTCTTTTTGCCAAGGGACATCAATACCAGTAAGAAAATAAAGGTCGTATTGGAATTGCTCGCTGTAAGCGATGATTTGCGGATCGCAATAACCGTCAAAGTGGGTCTCAGACCAAACCCGTGTGACGACCACATTGGTGTCACAAAATAAAATTTGATTGGCATTTGCTATGGCTTGGTTTTCTAACTGGAGTTGTCCCGATACAATAACGGCCAAGTCGGCCTGGGTACAGACTTCCTTTTTTTGATTCCACTTTTTTTGAAGGTAATCTCTGGCAAATTCCTCAACGCAAACGGTCTGGTAATGGGCTGCCAACTGCTTGGTCAAAGTAGTTTTTCCGGTGGATTCAGGCCCGTAGAGTACTACCCTAAAGAGACTGGAAGGGATTTGTTTAAGATCTTTTTCCATGTGATGTATCCAAATACGGCAATTAGGGTAAAGATAAGGTATTGCAAACTGGTTAGGGTGAGCCCTTTATAGAAATAAAGTGGGACGGAAATGATATCGCCGACAATCCAAAAGATCCAGTTTTCAATTTTTCGCCTCGCCATTAACCACATTCCGACAAAGAAAATAGCTGTGGTGAGGGTGTCAACATAAGCCGTCCAGTCATTCCAGCGGTTAAATAGTTGATAAACCCCAAAAACAAAGCCCAAACTAAGTAAAAATAAAACGACTGATATCTGGCGTTCCTTGACCGTGGTGGATGCAACCTGATTGACATAAACTTCCTCTTTTTTCTGTGACCAATAATACCACCCGTAGGCACTCATAACAAAATAATACGCATTGATGAGCAGGTCTCCTAACAATGCCCACTTGATGAGCAGGTAAACAAAAATAGCTGTGGAAATCATTCCAGTCGGATAAACCAACACACTGTTTTTTTTGGCGTAAACAACGCTGAGTAACCCAAAGAGTACCGCGATAATTTCCAAGGCAATGTCTATGGGAAGGTAGTCGCTGTACTGCCCAAAAAGGAAATCAAAAACTTGGGACATAATTGCTGCGGTCACCCTTTACTATTTTCATATTCAACATCACATAGGACTCGTCCTCAAAGGTATTTTTAATGACCTCCTGAAGGCTAGACATAAGTGCGTCATAATCCCCATAAATTTGAGTGCTTAATGGATTTTCGATTACCCGAAATCCCAAGGTTCTCAGTTTTTTTATAAAAGCTTTTATTGTCGATTCAAAATCGTCATTTAGCGGGGTTAGTGTGAGTTCAACAGATACTTTCATAATAGCGTTTTAAAGGTTATTCTGCACTGCTAAGGTACCGCAGTAAGATTTTCCAACAATAAATTTTAGGGAAAAATCTAAGGTTTTGTCCTGTATAAAAACCTTAGCAGTTCCATTCTCGGCTCCCCACTCAAAAGGGGCGATAAGCAATTGTTGTGAAAAAATAATTCCCGGTTGTTGAATGGCCTTGTACAGGGCCTCCTTGGCAGTCCACAGTAGCGTCAGTTTTCGAATAGCTGTATCGCCATTTCTGGCAAAATCCTCTTCAGGGTGCAAAAAACGATTAGCAATATTGATTATTTTTTCCTGATAGCACTCCAAATCAAATCCCAGGGGTTTTGTTCCATAGGCGATACCGGCAACAGTTTTGGAATGTGAAATAGATAGTTTTTTACCCGATTTCAAGACGGGTGCCCCCATAGCATTGTAGCGCAAGTTGGATGGGTCAATATCGGCGGCTAAAAAAAGTTTTCTAGTGGCTAGGAATCCCTTTTGGTGGTTAGATTTTTTACGTTTTTGCAGTCGGTTTTTATCTTCGGGAGTCAGCGTCAGGTTTTGGGAAATTTCCTCCATTGATTCCTCAATATGCCATATTAAAATTTGGAGGTCATCACTCAAAACAATGCGATTATTTAAAGGCATTTGATATTGAAATTAAAGTGCGTACTTTTGCTTAAAAATTATGAACAAAGATAATACTATGGGAACGAAAACAGCATCTACATATTTACCCTATAAGGTCAAAGATATGGCTTTGGCGGAATATGGGAGAAGAGAGATTCAGTTGGCTGAAGCAGAAATGCCAGGGTTAATGGCATTGCGAGAGGAGTATGGTGAGAGCCAACCCCTGAAGGGCGCGCGCATTGCAGGATGTCTACACATGACCATACAAACAGCCGTGCTGATTGAGACCTTGACTGCGCTTGGCGCCGAAGTGACTTGGAGTTCTTGTAATATCTTTTCAACCCAAGACCATGCCGCTGCTGCCATTGCTGCAGCAGGGATTCCTGTTTATGCTTGGAAGGGAATGAACGAAGAAGAGTTTGACTGGTGTATCGAACAAACTGTATTTTTTGGTGAGGAACGCCAACCGCTCAATATGATTTTAGATGATGGTGGAGATTTGACCAATCTGGTTTTAGATCATTACCCTGAATTGGTAGAGGGGATCAAAGGGCTATCGGAAGAAACAACAACAGGTGTTCATCGTTTGTACGAAAGAATGAAAAACGGCACCCTGCCGATGCCTGCCATTAATGTAAACGACTCGGTGACAAAGTCCAAGTTTGACAATAAGTATGGCTGTAAGGAAAGTGCTGTGGATGCCATTAGAAGAGCGACTGACGTGATGCTTGCCGGAAAGCGCGTTGTGGTTGCTGGTTATGGAGATGTGGGCAAGGGAACAGCCGCTTCTTTTAGAGGTGCTGGAGCGATTGTCACCGTAACAGAAATTGATCCAATCTGCGCTTTACAAGCTGCCATGGATGGGTTTGAGGTAAAGAAATTGTCAACGGTTATCGGAAATGCCGATATCGTAGTTACAGCTACTGGCAACAAAGACATCCTTAAAAAAGAATATTTCCTAGCCCTTAAGGACAAAGCAATTGTATGTAATATCGGGCACTTTGATAATGAAATCGATATGGCATGGCTCAATGATAGCTACGGACATACCAAAGTTGAAATCAAGCCACAGGTTGATCTCTATACTTTAGAGGAAGGGAAAGAACTAATTGTGCTTGCCGAAGGAAGATTGGTTAATCTGGGTTGTGCAACGGGTCACCCGAGTTTTGTGATGAGTAATTCTTTTACAAATCAAACCCTAGCTCAAATCGAATTGTGGAAGCACTCTGAAAACTACGAAAACAAGGTTTATATGCTTCCAAAACACTTGGATGAAAAAGTAGCCTCACTCCATTTAGAACATTTAGGTGTTGAATTGGATAACCTGTCTGAAGATCAGGCGGAATATATCGGCGTAACGGTTAAAGGGCCATATAAACCAGATTATTACAGGTACTAGTTTTTAATCAGATATTTAATTGGAAGCCAGTTTTTACTGGCTTTTTTTATATATTAACCCGAATTTATTCTAACACACAACTATGTATATAAAAAACAAACTATTTCTTTCTGCTGTTTTATTTGTTTTCACTTTGGTTGCCTTTGCACAGGAGATGGAAGGGCTAGATTTAAGCAAACTGTCTAAGCTAAACGATTATATCGAAAAAGAGGTAAAAGCCGAAAAGCTCGCCGGAGCAGAATTTCTTGTCGCCAGAAATAATAAAATCGTAATGCACAGTGTTCGCGGATTTGCCAATCTGTCAACAAAAAAGAAGCTCGATAAAAACAGTATTTACTTTATACAATCGATGACCAAGCCGATCATAAGCGTAGCAATTATGCAACTATATGAGAGGGGTTTGCTTGATTTTGATGACCATGTTTCAAAATATATTCCAGAAGCTGCTGAACTGAAAGTGGCTTTGGATTGGACAAAAGGGGTTGATAGCCCTACCGAAAAAATAAAGAACCCAATAACCGTTGGTCAATTGCTCAGTCACTTTTCAGGACTTTCTCATGGACTTTGGAATAATAAATTAGACCGTGATATCGGCAAGTTGATCTATGGGATAAATTATCCTTTTTTCACTGACTACTCTTTTCATAAAACCGTTGAAAGTAGGGCTAAGGCATTGCTCAATGCGCCATTAATGTATCAACCAGGCACAAAATGGTACTATAGTGCTGGTGGTGACTTACTTGCAGTTATTATTGAAAAAGTGACCAAACAAACCGTTTCAGCTTATTTGAAAGAAAATATTTTTGATCCCCTCGAGATGGATGATACCGACTACAATGTGGATAAAGAAGCGTTGGATCGGATTATGCCACTTCACTATAAAAACAACAAAGGAGCATTTATCCTCAGTAAAAATCAGCCACCTCGAATGGGAAATACCCTTTATGGGGGTACGCATGGGCTTTATTCATCGGCAATGGATTATCTGAAGTTCTGTCAGATGATACTCAATGGCGGTAAGTGGAATGGGCAACGTATTTTGAAAAAGAAAACGGTAGATCTGATGAAGGTCAATCAAGTAGCGTCTACCTATTCGAGAAAAAATCAAGGTTTCGGTTATGGATTTGCTATAGAGTATGATCAGTCAAGTGAACAGAAGGGAAAAGCGCAGACACTGTATTGGGGAGGCTACTTTAATACGCGGTTTTTTATTGATCTGAAGCAAAATATTGTCGCCCTATGGATGACGCAGAAGCTTCCTAACTATTCCTATGAGGGCTATCACCAGGTGCTCAAAAAAAATGTCTATGATGCGATCATAGACATTGAATAATTGGAAATGTAATTCTTAAAAGTAAGATTTTCTAGGCCTCAAAGGGAACTATAGAGACGTAAGATTTATTGTCTTTCTTTTTAGTGAATTTTACTAAGCCATCCACTTTGGCGTGGAGGGTGTGGTCTTTTCCAAGATATACATTTTCTCCTGGATTGTGAGCAGTTCCACGTTGACGGACGATGATGTTACCCGCCCTGGCAGCTTGGCCACCAAAAATCTTTACGCCTAGGCGTTTCGATTCTGATTCTCTTCCGTTTTTGGAGCTACCTACTCCTTTTTTGTGTGCCATTTTATTATTGTTTTATTGTGATGCTTATTTGCTTAGCGCTTCGATCAATTCAGCCTTTTTTAAACTGGTGTAACCAGAAATGCCTTTTTCCTTAGCCACTGCTTTTAATTCGGCAACGGTCATTTTAGCATAGTCAACTGCTGTTTCCTTTTTTGGAGCAGCTTTTTTGGCGGCTGGTTTAGCTGCTGCTTTTTCTGCAGCAGGTTTAGCCGGAGCTGCTTTTTTAGCAGGTGCTTTTTCCGCGGCTGGTTTTGCAGCGGGCTTAGCTCCAGAAGCGACAATCTTTTCGACCATCAATTCGGTTAGGGCTTGGCGGTGACCGTTTTTGACGCGGTATCCTTTTCTACGTTTTTTCTTAAATACGATTACTTTGTCCCCTTTCAGGTGACCCACGACTTTTGCTTCTACCGCAGCGCCGCTTATAGCTGGGGCGCCTACAGTCACTTTTTTTCCATCGTCAAGCAAATAGACTTTATCAAAGGAAACCTTGCTTCCTTCTTTGTCTTGCAAACGATGTACGAAAAGCTTTTGGTCTTTTGCAACTTTAAATTGCTGCCCTGCTATCTCTACAATTGCGTACATAGTGTATAATTTTGGATTGCAAATATAATTATTTTGATTTCAAAAACAAGTTTCAAAAACTTAATTTAAGTGCAGCAATAATGGGAAATTCACCCCTTATGGTAGGGCATTGAATTGATTCAAATACCAGTAAACGGTTTGGTCTATGCCTACTTCAAAAGATGTTTTGGGTTCCCATCCCAATTCGTTTTTGATTTTACTTGCGTCAATCGCATAGCGGTAGTCGTGACCCAATCGGTCGGTGACGTATGCTATTAGTTTTTGGGAATGCCCCGCTGCCCTGCCCAAATATTTGTCTGCAATGGCAATGAGCTGGTGAACGATGTCAAGGTTTTTGATCTCGTTATTACCGCCTATATTGTAGGTTTCTCCTTGTTTTCCCTTTTGGAAAATTAAATCTATTGCGTCCACATGGTCCTTGACAAATAGCCAGTCTCTCACATGCTGACCATCACCATATACAGGAAGGGATTTTTCCTGAATGATATTCTGAATGAATAGTGGAATTAATTTTTCGGGGTATTGGTCGGGGCCATAGTTGTTAGAGCAATTGGAGAGTACAACAGGAAGCCCGTAGGTGTGGTAATAAGCTCTTACAAAATGATCGGAGGCCGCTTTGGAGGCAGAATAAGGGGATCTGGGGTCATAGGCAGTGGTCTCAGTAAACATGCCTTGGTCTCCCAAGCTGCCATATACCTCATCGGTAGAAACATGATAGAATAATTTATTCTCAAAGGCGCCTTCCCATGCCCTTCGAGCAGTTTCCAATAAGGTCAAAGTCCCCATGACATTGGTTTGCGCAAAGTTTAATGGATTTTTGATGGATTGATCGACATGAGATTCGGCTGCTAAGTGAATAACCCCATCAAAATCGAATTGGGTAAAGAGTTTTTTGACGAATGCGGTGTCGGTGATGTTTCCATGTACAAACTGATAATTGGAGCATTGGTCAATGTCTTTGAGTTTGTCGGTATCTCCTGCATAGGTAAGCGCATCGAGATTGACGAATTGGGTCTCGGGATATTTTTTGACCATTAGGCGGACGAGATGTGACCCAATAAAACCAGCTCCGCCAGTAATTAAAATTGATTTTTTTGTCATTTGATTTTTTTCAAACA
>CAJWGK010000003.1 GCA_913030895.1 uncultured Flavobacteriaceae bacterium
TATTTTTTATAATTCATCTATGAATTAAACTATAGTTATCAAATCCTAAATAATTTTTTAAATATTAAAACTAGTTTTTACTTTGCGTTATAATGACCTTTAAACCTTATTCAAAACGGATATAGTTTTATGATTTTACCCTGTTTATGAATTTTACTCATTTTTTTTCTCATTTAATTTAGGGTGTATTTAAAAATTTTTAACTTGGGGGTAACTAACCATAAATCATAAAAAATGAAAAAGTTTTTAAAATTAACTGCCCTATCTCTATTGCTATTTTCTTGTGAAACCAAAATAAAGGAGGTTGAAGTCAACGCAAGTGCCGGCACACATTATCAAGGCGATGACAACGGAAAAAAGTTTTCTTTTGGTTCTGATCGTGATGCTGAAATAGCTGTTGGACTGGTTCTTGCCTTTGCCAAAAAAGATTCACAGCTAATGATGGAAATTATGGCTGACTCAGCTGCCTATTTCCCCCCGATGGGATCAAAGCCTATAGTCGCAACCAAAGATGAAATTCCTGGTATTGTTGAGCTACTTCATCAGCCATATGATTCTATCAACAGGAAAATTTGGAATGCTGTGCCACTAGTGAAAGATGGGGAGGATTTTTCAAAAGTAACCGTTACTTTTCTTGAGAAAAGGTACTTAAAAGACGGATCAGAGGAGTCTGTTGCCCTTGTTGATCGTATCTCCATTAAGGACGGTAAGATTTTTAGGATCTATCAGTGGATGGGTGAGCGGTAAATACTTACTTCTAAATTAAATTTTAAAAACCCTCACCTCTGTGAGGGTTTTTAAAAATAATTACTCACTTATCTTAGAAACTATAAACTAATGTTTTCCAAATGAAATATTTATTATCACTATTATTATTTTTCCAATTTGTTAATGCTCAAAATGTTCAAAGAATTGAACCACCAAACTGGTGGGTTGGAATGGAGCACAATGAAATTCAAATTTTATGTTATGGAGACGACATATCAACGCTTGTCCCAAAATTAAGTGGCATAGATTCAGAAGAGGTCTTCATCACCAAGACTACAAGAACTGAAAACCCAAATTATTTGTTTATTGATTTAACGATTGACAGCAATGCAAAACCGCAGTCTTTAAAAATTGATTTTTTAAAGGGGAAAAAGAAAATCCAATCGGTTTCGTATGAATTATTTCAAAAAGATTCAAATGGAAGACCTGGTTTTGACAAAACAGATGTATTGTACCTGATCACTCCAGATAGATTTGCCAATGGAGATGTTTCCAACGATTATGACCCTAATTTAAAAGAAAAGCCTGCCCGAGAAAACAGAAGAGGAAGACACGGAGGAGATATTCAGGGTATGATTGATAATCTCGATTATATCGTAGATATGGGTTTTACCGCAATTTGGGTCAACCCTGTGCTAGAAAATGATATGGAAGAACATTCCTATCATGGTTATTCTACTACCGACTACTACAAGGTTGATCCTCGTTTTGGTACTAACGAATTGTACAGAAAACTATGTAAAGTGGCTAAAACCAAAGGCATTAAAATTGTTATGGATATGATTACCAATCACTCTGGTTCAGAGCATTGGTTTGTAAAAGATCCTCCAACAAGAGATTGGATAAATTTTGGCGGAAAATACACCCAAACCAACCACGCACATTATACAGTTCAAGATCCATACGCTTCTGAATATGATAAAAAAGCATTTGCCGATGGATGGTTTGTAAAAACCATGCCTGATTTGAATCATAAAAATGAAATGATGGCAAAATACTTAACTCAGAATACGATTTGGTGGATTGAATATTCAGGAATTTCGGGAATTAGAATGGATACTTATCCCTACAATGACAAAGATTATATGACTGCGTGGTCTTGCGCAGTTACTGCAGAATATCCGAATTTTACTTCAGTGGGAGAGGAGGCAACTAAGTTTGCCAATCCTTCGAATATTGCCTATTGGCAGTCGGGGAAACAGAATCATGACGGATACGAATCCTGTTTACCTAGTGTGCTTGACTTTGCTACCTGTAATGCATTTGTTGAGTCAATTCAAGATTTTGATGAAAAAAATAAATGGAAACCATGGCAGAAACTTTATTATACCATATCCAATGATTACCTCTATGGCGATGCTTTTAACTTAGTTACCTTTCCTGACAACCATGATGGTGCTAGAATTTTCTCAAAGCTAAATGAAGACATCAATAAATTTAAGATAGCAATGGTTTTCTTTGCTACCACCCGAGGTATTCCTCATTTTTATTATGGAGGCGAAATTTTAATGTCCAATAAATATCCTAGCGGGATAAGGTCTGATTTTCCTGGTGGATGGCCTGGAGATGAGGTTAATGGATTTACGGGAATTGGTCTAACCGATATGCAAAAAGATGCACAGTCATTTGTAAAAAGATTATTGAACTGGAGAAAAAATAAAGAAGTAATTCATTATGGGAAATTAATGCAGTTTGCCCCATCGCTACCATCATACAATAAAAATGTCCCTCACCCAGATGATTATGGTGTTTACACCTATTTTAGGTATAACGATGAAGAGGCAGTGATGGTGATGTTAAATAATAATGAGGAAACCAAAATTAATTTGGATAAGTTTAGAGAGATAATCGATCATTATAATTTTGCTTATGACCCTATTAATGAGGTTGAAATTGATCTCGGTCAGTACCTTACTGTTCCAGCCAACTCACCATTTATTTTAGAGTTAACCTCTAAATAAAATTTAGAGAGATTTGTATAAATAATAGTATGTAAACCTCAAGAAACTAGACTGAAATAACATTTTTTTGGTTTTCATTAATTTTAAATTACATTGTATTTCAATTGAAACTACAATTATGAAAGCTAAAAATTACCCGCGTAGAAAGTTTATTAACCACTTTTTGGGAGGAACTGCTACGCTAGCACTTTCTCCTCATCTATTAGCCCAAAACTTCAATATCTCAGAAGATGCAATCGACTGGTACGATTTGAAAGAATTAGGTGTTGAGGGGAAAGGTTGGAGTGATACTAAAAAGTATTTTGATCGGCTCCCGTCCAAAGCTGAAGGAATTGTTCGAAAACCGGTATGGGAATATTCACGTGATTCCGCAGGTATGTGTTTTCGTTTTATTTCAAATTCCCCAAATATATATGTAAGGTATAAGCTATATCGCGAAGAACTTTCGCTTTCTCATATGCCCGCAACAGGCGTTAGTGGTTTGGATCTTTATGCTCAAGATGGACAGGGTATAGATCGTTGGGTAGGAGTTGTAAGGCCTGAAGGCCAATCTGTGGATGCCACAATAGCCAGAGGTTTAAGTCCAGGGTCAAGACGATACACCCTTTATTTACCTTTGAGAAACGGCATTGAAGCTTTAGAAGTTGGGGTATTAAAAGAGAAAGCTTTTCAAGCCGTATCTCCGCGTAAAGAAAAACCCATTGTTTTTTATGGAACTTCAATAATACATGGTGCTTGTGCTTCCCGACCCGGGATGGCATTCCCTGCGATACTTGGTAGAAGGCTTAATCGACCCACTATCAATCTCGGTTTTGCAGGTAATGGTCGTATGGAGATTGAGGTAGCATCCCTACTTGCAGAGCTTGACCCGTGCGTTTATGTGATTGACTGTCTGCCCAACATGAACGAAACGGTAGTCGCTGAACGTACAGTCCCTTTAGTGAGAAAACTAAGAGAATCCCACAGTGAAACCCCTATTTTGTTGGTTGAAGATCGAAGTTTTACCAACACGCGATTTTTCTCTCAAAAAAGAACACACCACGAAAAAAGTAGAACTGCTTTAAAAAATGCTTTTAGAACTTTACAAAACTCTGGTGTGAGCAATATATTTTATCTTGATGGGGATGCTTTATTAGGTCAGGATGGCGAGGCAGCAACAGATGGTTCCCACCCAAGTGATCTTGGAATGGTTCGATATGCTGATGCTTATGAGCCTGTTTTAAGAACTATACTCAAACAGTTTTAAAAACCGAGTTTTATCTACTAAAATAACCTGGGAATTTTCCTAGCTTCTAACTGCTAATGGATAAGCTTAAATATTTCCCTTTTTCATCTCTTCGATTGCATGGTTAGCAGCACGAGCTGTTAAAGCCATGTAAGTAAGAGATGGATTTTGAGTTGAAGTAGAGGTCATACAAGCACCATCCGTCACAAAAACATTTTGGCAGTGATGAAGTTGATTCCATTTGTTTAGCAGGGATGTTTTTGGATCGTGTCCCATACGAACTCCTCCCATTTCATGGATGTCATTTCCAGGTATACGATTGTTGTCGATTGTTTGAATATTAGTAAAACCTGCCTTGCGATACATTTCCGAAAATTCATCAAAGAAATCTTTTAACATTTTCTCGTCGTTTTCGTCATAGTCAACAGCTACTTTTAGTTGAGGGATACCCCAAGCGTCAACAAGATTTTCGTCAAGGCTGACCTGATTTTCTTCCTTAGGTATGGTCTCACCCATCATATGAGATCTTACACTCCAAGCATCTCCCTCTCCGCTATCCATTAAATTATCATGGAGTTCGTTACCCAAACCTGAAGTATTGTATTTCATAATTTTACGGGCTCCAAAACCAGCGGCATAACCTCTTAAAAAATCTGTTTCTTGACGGTGAACGTTTCTGAATCTTGGAACATAGGCAGAGGTTGGTTTTCGGCCATCTACACGTTTATCTTTATGACCTTCGTGTGTCGCAGTGACTACTCCTCTGTAATTATGAAAAGCAACATATTTACCGAGTAATCCACTATCATTTCCAAGTCCATTGGGAAATCGATCTGAAGTCGAATTCAACAAAATCAAATTTGAATTCAGCGCTGAAGCATTTAAGAAGATTACTTTAGCAAAATATTCTGTAACACTTTTAGTATGGGCGTCAATTACCCTTACCCCAATCGCCTTTTTCTTGTCTTCATCGTAGATTATCGAGTGAACTACACTATCGGGTTTTAGGGTCAAATTACCAGTTTTCATTGCCCAAGGAATTAAGGTTGAGTTGGCATTAAAATACCCTCCGAATGGGCAACCTCTTTGACATACGTTTCGACTAGCACATAATCCTCGTCCTTGAGCTACAAATATCGGTTTACTCTCCGTAAGATGGGCACATCTACCATAGATTACATGTCGATCCTCATAGTGTTTTTTTACTTCCTCGCTAAAGTAATCCTCTACGCAATTATTGCCAAAAGGTCTTAGAAAATCACCATCTGGAAGGACTTCAAGGCCATCTCTATTACCACTTACGCCAACAAATTTTTCCACGTAGGTATACCAAGGGTCTAAATCGCTATAACGTATGGGCCAATCTACTGCGAAACCGTCACGTGCAGGGCCTTCAAAATCTAAGTTGCTCCAACGTTGAACCTGTCTCGCCCACATGATTGATTTTCCTCCCACTTGATAACCACGAATCCACTGAAATGGTTTTTCTTGTACATAAGGGTGTTCGGCATCTTTAGTGAAAAAATGCATTGCATCTTCTCTAAATGCATAACAACTATGTGCAATCGGATTGTCTTCCCTGACTTTGGCAGGAACATTTCCCCGATGTTTAAACTCCCAAGGCAACATGTTGGTAGTTGGATAGTCTTTTAAATGCTCTACATTTCTACCTCGTTCGAGCAATAAAGTTTTAAATCCCTGCTCACAAAATTCTTTTGCTGCCCATCCTCCGGACATGCCTGCACCTATAACAATGGTGTCAAAGTGGTTTTCTTTAATCATTTTTTCAGTTTAAACTGGGACGCATCCTAAGTGGCGATTGGGGATAAACTCGTATTTTAAATAAGCTGTCATAAAATGTTCTGAAGTCATAAAATGACGTAGTGACCATTGTCGGGTTTTTGACATAAAATACCCCAAATCATCTTCCTGTTCAAGGGAATTTGATACAATACTCATTTGTGTATCAGAATCCAAAGCATCGAATTCCTTAGAATAGGAATCAGCTATTTGTTTTCTTAATATTAATAAACCAGATTGAAATTTTTTAATCTCATTTTCAGTGAGTGCACCCTCAAATTGGTTTACGATAAATTCAACCCTAGTCTCCACAGTAGGAAATTTTTCATTTTTTGAAGGTAAAATAACCTCAGATATTAAACCTATTAGGCGTTCACTCTTTTCTCCAATCTTTGATCCATTTGATGTGGACGAGGTACAATGTGTTAGCGTGGCAACTCCAGCAAAACCAACGGCAATGGTTTGTATGGCTTTTCTTCTTTTCATTTTTCAAATATACATTTTAATCCAAAAAAAAAAATTTAGCATCGATGGATTTTTTTTGCTCTCTATCCCAGTATATATTTAGTGATCACATTATTATACTCTTTGACCAGTTGATCTAAATATTTTACAGTAAGAAACCTAACAGCTTAATTTTATACCCTTACCTAGCCAATAAGAATAATTCCTTTCAGCAATTGTGTTATTTGGTTGGTGAACTTAAACGTTTTCTTTTTTGATCAAATTCAGAGCAGAACCTTCTTTATACCATTCGATTTGTTGTTCATTATAGGTGTGATTAGCCACTACAGTATCGGTAGTACCATCAGAATGAACCACTTCAATTGTTAAAGGTCTTCCTGGAGCAAAATCAGCTAAATCTATAAAGTTAAAAATGTCATCCTCTTGGATAAGGTCATAATCATTTTCGTTGTCGAAAGTGATGCCCAACATACCTTGTTTTTTTAAATTAGTTTCGTGTATCCTTGCAAAGGATTTTACCAAAACTACTTTTACGCCCAGGTGGCGAGGTTCCATAGCGGCGTGCTCTCTTGAGGAGCCTTCGCCATAGTTATGATCACCCACAACTATAGTTGGGATCCCAGCGGCTTTGTAAGCTCTTTGTACATCGGGTACCCCACCATATTCGCCTGTCAGTTGATTTTTGACAAAATTGGTTTTTTCATTAAATGCATTAACTGCACCAATAAAACAATTATTAGAAATATTATCTAAGTGTCCTCGGAAACGCAACCATGGACCTGCCATAGAAATATGATCTGTAGTACATTTTCCGAAAGCTTTAATCAATAGTTTCGCTCCCGTCAAATTATTTCCATCCCAGGGCTCAAATGGCGTTAGAAGCTCAAGCCTTTCCGAGTTTGCCTTTACAACAACTTCCACAGAAGAACCATCGGCTTTAGGAGCCAAATAGCCGTTGTCTTCAACGTCAAAACCTTTCGGCGGAAGTTCTAAGCCAGTTGGTGCGTCGAGTTTAACTTCTTCTCCCTCCTCGTTGATCAAAATATCATTTATGGGGTTAAAATCTAAACGACCAGAAATCGCTACTGCAGCAACCATTTCAGGAGATGCTACAAAAGCATGAGTATTGGGATTGCCATCGGCACGCTTAGAAAAATTCCGGTTAAAGGAATGGATGATAGTGTTTTTTTCCGCTTTGTCTGCACCCGCTCTGTCCCATTGTCCAATACAAGGTCCACAGGCGTTGGTAAAAATCTTAGCGTCTAAATCCTCGAAGATTTCTAATAATCCGTCTCTCTCGGCAGTAAACCTAACTTGTTCAGATCCAGGATTAATTCCAAATTCAGCTTTGGTAATCAGTTTTTTGTCCACCGCTTGTTTAGCAATGCTCGCTGCTCTTGAAAGATCTTCATAGGAAGAGTTGGTGCAAGAACCAATTAATCCCCATTCAACTTTAATGGGCCAATCTCCGGCTTTAGCTCTAGAACTCATCTCGCTAACAGGAGTTGCCAGATCAGGAGTAAATGGCCCATTGATGTGCGGCATCAATTCATCAAGATTGATTTCAATGACTTGATCAAAATATTTTTCGGGATCGGCATAAACTTCGGGATCTGCAGTAAGGTGCTCTTTTACTTCATTTGCGGCATTTGCCACATCGTCTCTTCCAGTAGCTCGAAGATATCGCTCCATAGAAGCATCATAACCAAAGGTCGAGGTAGTCGCTCCAACTTCTGCTCCCATGTTGCATATTGTTCCTTTGCCGGTACATGACATCGATTCAGCGCCAGGACCAAAATATTCTATAATTGCACCCGTTCCCCCTTTCACGGTCAATATTCCCGCTACTTTCAAAATAACGTCCTTAGGGGCTGTCCAACCGTTAAGTTTTCCAGTGAGTTTCACACCTATTAGTTTAGGAAATTTAAGTTCCCAAGGCATACCTGCCATTACATCAACTGCATCTGCACCACCAACACCGATAGCTACCATTCCCAAACCACCCGCATTAACCGTGTGAGAGTCAGTCCCAATCATCATCCCTCCCGGGAAGGCGTAGTTTTCTAAAACTACTTGGTGAATGATACCTGCACCTGGCTTCCAAAAACCTATACCATATTTGTTAGATACGGATTCTAAGAAATTAAAAACTTCCGCACTACTTGTGTTAGCAGTTTTTAAATCCTCAGTCGCCCCTTCTTTGGCTTGTATAAGGTGATCACAGTGAACTGTTGTGGGCACTGCAACACGGGGTTTTCCAGCTTGCATAAATTGAAGCAATGCCATTTGAGCAGTAGCATCTTGGCATGCAATACGGTCAGGCGCAAAATCAACGTAATCGACACCGCGATTAAAAGTTTTACTGGGAAGCTTTTCCCACAAATGGGCATAAAGTATTTTTTCGGTAGACGTAAGGGGTCTTCCCAAAAGTTTTTTTGCAAGGTTCACACGTGTATCGAGCTGCGCATAGCTCTGCTTTATTATGTCGATGTCAAAGGCCATATCAATTTAAATTTATTGAGCATAAAAGTACAAAATATGTTAGTATCATAATTTGTCAACTTGAGCTTTTGATACTATTATTATTACAAATTACTTTTTTTTAAATTTTTGTCAAAAAACTCTAATTTTTTTGAACTTAAATTGCAGTACTCGTAAATGTCGTAGTTCACTCATTTACACTTAAAGAAAGGGTACTAGTAAGTGTTTTTCTGAGTATCAATTTTATACCATCAAAAGGCCTTAAATTATTTCTTTAAAAAATAGGCAAAAATGTATAAAAATAAGACTGTAAATAATAAAAAATTTTTAAATTTGCAGCCTCTTAAACAATAAAGACACAATTTAAATTATGGCTAAAGAAACTTTTGATCGGTCGAAACCCCACTTAAACATTGGAACAATTGGCCACGTTGATCACGGTAAAACTACCTTAACGGCTGCGATTACAAAGGTACTTGCTGATGCAGGTATGTCTGAAGCAAAAAGCTTTGACCAAATTGATAACGCTCCTGAAGAAAAAGAACGTGGTATTACTATTAATACATCTCACGTTGAATATCAAACTGCTAACAGACACTACGCTCACGTAGATTGTCCTGGTCACGCAGATTATGTGAAAAACATGGTAACTGGAGCTGCACAGATGGATGGAGCCATCCTTGTAGTTGCTGCTACAGATGGTCCAATGCCACAAACACGTGAGCACATCCTTCTTGGACGCCAGGTTGGTGTTCCACGCATCGTTGTTTTCCTTAACAAAGCCGACATGGTCGATGATGAAGAATTACTAGAACTCGTTGAGATGGAAGTAAGAGAATTACTTTCTTTCTACGATTATGATGGAGACAATACTCCAGTAATACTAGGTTCAGCATTGGGAGCACTCAATGGAGAGCAAAAATGGGTTGATACAGTATTGAAATTGATGGAAGAAGTTGACGGTTGGATTGAATTGCCAAAACGTGACGTTGACAAAGATTTCTTAATGCCTGTTGAAGATGTATTTTCAATTACAGGTCGTGGTACAGTTGCAACTGGTCGTATTGAAACTGGTGTTGCTAACACAGGTGACGCAGTTGATATCATCGGGATGGGAGCTGAAAAGCTTGACTCTACCATTACAGGAGTTGAAATGTTCCGTAAGATATTAGACCGCGGTGAGGCAGGAGACAATGTTGGAATTTTACTTAGAGGTATTGAAAAAACCGATATCAAAAGAGGTATGGTTATCTGTAAGCCTGGTTCCGTTACTCCACATGCCAAATTTAAAGCGGAGGTATATATATTGAAAAAAGAAGAAGGAGGTCGTCACACCCCATTCCATAACAACTATCGTCCGCAGTTCTATGTAAGAACCACTGACGTTACGGGTAACATTGTTTTACCTGACGGAGTTGAAATGGTAATGCCTGGAGATAACTTAACGATCACAGTAGACTTGATTCAGCCTATTGCTTTGAGTGTAGGTCTTAGATTTGCGATTCGTGAAGGTGGTAGAACCGTTGGAGCAGGTCAAGTTACTGAGATTTTAGACTAAAATAAAGTTTTTAAGATGATGCTCAAGGTGTCCACCGATGGTGGACGCCTTTTGTGTCAAATAAAAACGGGTTTAGCTCAGTTGGTAGAGCACTGGTCTCCAAAACCAGGTGTCGGGAGTTCGAGCCTCTCAACCCGTGCAAATAACAGCAAAAAAGATGTCAGCTTTTATAACATATATTAAGGATTCATTTGACGAATTAAAGAACAATGTTTCTTGGACTCCACGTGAGGAGCTTCAACGTTTAGTAGTAATTGTTCTTGTGTTCTCAGTCCTTTTTTCAATCGCCATTTGGGGAGCTGACACAGTACTTTCTGAAGTGGTAAGTTTTTATTTTAAATTGATCAACGGATAATTATGGCGGAGGTAGCTTCAAAAAATTGGTATGTTATCAGGGCGGTCAGTGGCCAAGAGGCTAAGATCAAAGACCACATTATGAGTGAAATTTCTCGTTTGGGCTATGCAACTCAAGTGGAGGATATACTCGTTCCCATGGAAAAAGTTGTTCAGATTAGAAATGGAAAGAAAATAAACAAAGAGAAAGTTTATTTTCCTGGTTATATCATGATCAAGGCTAACCTAACTGGAGAAATTCCTCATATCATTAAATCTGTTACTAATGTAATTGGTTTTTTAGGAGAGACCAAGGGGGGAGATCCAATTCCATTGAGGACTGCTGAAGTCAACAGAATGCTCGGTAAGGTTGATGAATTGACCATGACCACAGATCATATTGCAATTCCTTTTACTAGCGGTGAAAACGTAAAAGTAATTGACGGACCATTTAATGGATTCAATGGAACCATTGAGAAAGTAAATGAAGAAAAGCGCAAACTAGAGGTGATGGTGAAAATTTTTGGTCGAAAGACCCCTTTAGAATTAAGTTACATGCAAGTAGAAAAATTATAAATGTTACCTATATCAGGAGTTTTAGCTTCCAATTGAAACTTCTATAAACGTTAAAGTTCAAATTAACAATGGCAAAAGAAATAGATAAAGTTCTTAAACTTCAAGTTCGGGGAGGTGCTGCGAATCCATCGCCACCGGTTGGACCCGCGCTAGGTGCCGCAGGAGTCAATATCATGGAGTTTTGTAAGCAATTCAATGCGCGAACTCAAGATAAGCCTGGTAAAATTCTACCAGTGGTGATTTCTGTTTACAAAGACAAATCATTTGAATTTGTAATTAAGACACCTCCAGCGGCCGTTCAACTGATGGAAGCAGCCAAAGCTAAAAAAGGATCCGGTGAACCTAACAGAACCAAAGTAGCCTCGGTTACTTGGGATCAAGTCAGGGTAATTGCTGAAGACAAAATGCAAGATTTAAATGCATTTACTGTCGAGTCAGCTATGAAAATGGTAGCCGGTACAGCCCGTTCGATGGGATTCACTGTTAAAGGAGAATTTCCCTCAAACTCGTAAAAATTAGTTATGGCAAGATTATCAAAAAAACAAAAAGAAGCTAGAGCAAAAGTGGACAATAAGTCCGTTTACACGCTCACAGATGCCTCCAGTTTGGTGAAAGAAATCACTACAGCAAAGTTTGATGCATCAATTGATTTGGCAATCCGCTTGGGTGTTGACCCTAAGAAAGCCAATCAAATGATCAGAGGAGTAGTAACCTTACCTCACGGAACCGGAAAGGTCCTGCGAGTATTGGCACTAGTCACTCCTGATAAAGAAGCAGAAGCCAAAGAAGCTGGTGCTGATTTAGTTGGATTGGATGAATACCTTCAAAAAATTAAAGATGGCTGGACAGATGTCGATGTGATTGTAACCATGCCCAGTGTTATGGGAAAATTGGGACCTTTAGGAAGAGTTTTAGGACCTAGAGGATTAATGCCCAACCCCAAAACAGGAACGGTGACAATGGATGTCAAAAAGGCTGTATCTGATGTTAAAGGAGGTAAAATTGACTTTAAAGTGGATAAATCAGGAATCGTTCATGCGTCTGTTGGTAAAGCCTCGTTCGAAGCAAAAAAAATCGAGGAAAACGCCAATGAATTGCTTAAAACCATTCAAAAAATGAAACCCACTACAGTCAAAGGAACTTATATCAAAAGCATTTTTATGTCAAGTACTATGAGTCCTAGTATTAGTATTGAAACTAAAATTGCTTAAGCCTTAAAATCAAGGGAATGACAAAACAGGAAAAAGCACAGGAAATCCAAGATTTGACTACCGAATTATCATCGGTAAAAAATCTTTATCTGACAGACATTGCCGGCTTGGATGCACTACAAACTACTGCCCTTCGTCGTGCATGTTTTAAGGCAAACATCAAACTATCCGTTGTTAAGAATACCCTTTTGGCGAAAGCCATGGAGGCTTCTGACAAAGATTTTGGGGAATTGCAATCTGTATTGAAAGGCAATACCTCACTGATGTTTTCTGAGGCTGGAAATACGCCAGCCAAAGTAATCAAAGATTTCCGTAAGAAATCTGATAAGCCCATATTGAAAGGAGCATTTATTGAAGAAGCCATTTATATCGGTGATGACCAAATTGACGTGTTGGAATCCATCAAGTCAAAAGAGGAATTGATCGGCGATGTAATTGCAATACTTCAGTCTCCTGCCAAGAATGTTATCTCGGCACTTCAATCAGGTGGATCAAATCTATCGGGAATATTAAAAACATTATCGGAGCGGTAATGTATAAAATTTACGCACTCAAAAATTTATAAAACTAAAATTAGAAAAATTCAAATTAATACAAGATGGCAGATTTAAAAGAATTCGCAGAGCAACTGGTTAACTTGACAGTAAAAGAAGTCAATGAGTTAGCCGATATTTTAAAAGACGAGTATGGCATTGAGCCTGCTGCGGCAGCGGTAGCTGTTGCTGGAGGTGCTGCATCCGGTGGTGGTGACGCAGCTGCTGAGGAAAAATCAGAATTTGATGTTGTACTTACCGCTGCTGGAGGTTCAAAACTTGCAGTAGTTAAATTGGTAAAAGAATTAACTGGACTTGGTCTTAAAGAAGCCAAGGAATTGGTTGACAATGCACCAAGTAACATTAAGGAAGCAGTTTCTAAAGACGAAGCTGAAGGACTTAAAAAATCGCTTGAAGAAGCAGGAGCTGAGGTCGAACTGAAATAGTTCTTTCCTCCTAACATATAAGGTTTAGGCTTTTGGAATTAGCTTCCATGGGCCTAAACCATTTTGTGTTTCATAAAGTCCCCACTGGTTGAACCCTTATTTTGATACTAATAAATTAACGTAGATGCCGAATACACAATCCAAAAGAGTCAACTTTGCCGCCGCAAAAGATTCACCCAATTACCCCGATTTTTTAGACATTCAAATCAAATCTTTTCAAGACTTCTTCCAATTGGAAACCAAGTCAGACGAAAGAATAGAAGAAGGACTATTTAATACCTTCAAAGAAAATTTTCCAATTACAGATACCCGAAATCAGTTTGTTTTGGAGTTTCTGGATTACTTTATTGATCCCCCACGATATTCAATTCAGGAGTGTATTGAAAGAGGATTGACTTATTCCGTCCCGCTTAAAGCGAGATTAAAACTTTTTTGTACAGATCCTGAACACGAAGATTTTGAGACCATCGTTCAAGATGTGTTCTTGGGAACAATTCCATACATGACCCCTAGTGGTACATTTGTGATCAACGGCGCTGAGCGGATTGTTGTTTCACAATTGCACCGATCACCAGGTGTGTTTTTCGGGCAGTCATTCCATGCTAACGGAACCAAACTCTATTCGGCAAGAGTAATTCCATTTAAAGGTTCATGGATAGAATTTGCTACTGATATCAATAGCGTAATGTACGCCTACATTGATCGAAAGAAAAAGTTACCCGTAACAACACTATTCCGTGCAATCGGGTATGAAAGTGATAAAGAAATATTAGAAATTTTTGATCTGGCTGAAGAAGTTAAAGTTTCAAAAACTGGATTGAAAAAAGTTTTAGACCGTAAGCTAGCGGCTAGGGTGTTAAAAACTTGGCATGAGGATTTTGTGGATGAAGATACTGGAGAGGTAATTTCCATCGAGAGAAACGAAATCATCATTGATCGGGATACGATACTTGACAAAGAACATATTGAAATGATCGTTGAGGCAGATGCAAAAACCATTCTCCTCCACAAAGAGGATGCCCACATGGCAGACTACGCAATCATTCACAATACTTTACAAAAAGATCCTACAAACTCTGAAAAAGAAGCTGTTGAACACATTTACCGTCAGCTTCGTAATGCAGAGCCACCAGATGAGGATACTGCTAGAGGAATAATTGACAAACTTTTCTTTTCAGATCAGCGATACAACCTCGGAGAAGTTGGTCGTTACAGAATGAATAAGAAACTCAACTTGGAAGTTGAGATGGACAAACAAGTTTTGACCAAAATAGATATCATTACCATCGTAAAGTATTTAATTGAGTTGATTAACTCAAAAGCTGAAATCGATGATATTGATCACCTTTCCAACAGAAGGGTAAGAACAGTTGGCGAACAACTGTCTTCTCAGTTTGGTGTTGGATTGGCTAGAATGGCTAGAACCATCAGAGAACGAATGAATGTAAGAGATAATGAGGTATTTACGCCTATTGATTTGATCAATGCAAAAACCTTATCCTCTGTTATCAATACTTTCTTCGGAACCAATCAATTATCCCAGTTTATGGATCAAACTAATCCATTGGCTGAGATAACCCACAAACGAAGACTATCCGCACTAGGTCCAGGTGGACTTTCAAGAGAGCGAGCAGGTTTTGAAGTTCGTGATGTTCACTACACCCACTATGGAAGACTTTGTCCAATTGAGACCCCTGAAGGACCTAACATTGGTTTAATCTCCTCTCTTGGTGTTTATGCCAAAGTAAACAACTTAGGATTCATTGAAACCCCTTATCGGAAAGTTGATGATGGAAAAATTGACCTAGGTAATACCATTTATCTCAGTGCTGAGGAAGAGGAAAATAATCTGATTGCACAGGCCAATATTCCTTATGATAAATCAGGAAAAATCACATCTGAAAAAGTAATTGCTAGGGATCAAGCAGATTTCCCAGTTGTTACACCTGATCAGGTAAACTACACTGATGTAGCTCCCAATCAGATTGCTTCAATATCAGCTTCTTTGATTCCATTCTTGGAACACGATGATGCTAACCGAGCACTGATGGGATCTAATATGATGCGCCAGGCTGTTCCGCTATTGCGTCCAGAATCACCAATCGTGGGAACTGGATTGGAACGTCAAGTTGCTTCTGACTCAAGAGTCTTGATCAATGCGGAAGGCGATGGACTAGTAGAATACGTTGATGCTAATAAGATCACGATCAAATACGATATGACGGATGATCAAAAGTTGGTCAGTTTTGATGGTGATACCAAAACCTATAACCTTATTAAGTTCAGAAAAACCAATCAGGGAACTTGTATCAATCTCAAACCTATTGTCAGAAAAGGAGATCGGGTTGAAAAAGGTCAGGTGCTATCTGAGGGTTATGCTACGCAAACTGGAGAATTGGCGTTGGGTAGAAATATGAAAGTAGCTTTTATGCCTTGGAAAGGATATAACTTTGAGGATGCGATTGTAATTTCTGAAAAAGTTGTTAGAGAAGATATTTTCACTTCTATTCATATAGACGAATATTCTATTGATGTTAGAGACACCAAATTAGGAACAGAGGAATTGACTGATGATATTCCGAACATCAGCGAGGAGGCTACCAAAGATTTGGATGAAAATGGTATGATTCGCATAGGTGCAGAAGTGCATCCTGGAGATATATTGATCGGTAAAATTACTCCTAAGGGAGAATCTGACCCTTCTCCAGAAGAAAAATTATTACGCGCCATTTTTGGTGATAAGGCTGGCGATGTAAAAGACGCATCATTAAAAGCACCACCGTCATTGAGAGGGGTGGTAATTGACAAAAAATTATTTACGCGATCTGTTAAAGATAAAAGAAAACGAAACCTAGATAAGCAAGAACTCGAATTATTAGATGAGCAGTTTGAGGCTAAGTTTGATGAATTGAGAGGGATATTGATTGAAAAACTCTTTGCAATTGTCAATGGAAAAACATGTCAGGGAGTACAAAATGACCTTGGAGAAGAAGTACTTCCTAAAGGAAAAAAATACACCCTTAAAATGTTGTCCAATGTTGAGGATTACACTCACCTTACTAAGGGTGTTTGGACTACCTCAGCTGAGGTTAATAAGTTGATCGCCGATTTGATTCACAACTATAAAATCAAAGAAAACGATTTACAAGGATCGCTCAGAAGAGAGAAATTCACCATTAGTGTTGGTGATGAATTACCTGCCGGAATCAAAAAACTAGCTAAAGTCTATGTTGCTAAAAAACGTAAACTCAAAGTAGGAGATAAAATGGCAGGTCGACACGGAAATAAAGGTATCGTTGCCCGAATTGTTCGTGAAGAGGAAATGCCATTCTTGGAAGATGGTACGCCTGTTGATATCGTCTTAAACCCACTTGGGGTTCCTTCTCGAATGAATATCGGTCAAATTTATGAGACCGTATTAGGATGGGCAGGACTCAACTTAGGAGAGAAATATGCTACTCCGATTTTTGACGGCGCAAGCATAGATCAAATCAATGCATTGACAGATAAAGCCAATGTGCCGCTTTACGGTCATACCCATTTGTATGATGGTGGAACTGGTGAACGCTTTGACCAAGCCGCAACTGTTGGCGTAATCTACATGCTGAAATTAGGTCATATGGTAGACGATAAAATGCACTCTAGGTCAATTGGACCTTATTCATTGATAACGCAACAACCATTGGGTGGTAAAGCCCAATTTGGAGGACAGCGATTTGGTGAAATGGAAGTATGGGCATTGGAAGCTTATGGCGCTTCAAGCACACTTCAGGAAATATTAACCGTTAAATCTGATGATGTCATTGGTAGGGCAAAGACCTACGAATCCATTGTTAAGGGGGAAGCCCTTCCAGAACCGGGGTTACCAGAATCTTTCAACGTTTTAATGCACGAATTGAAAGGATTAGGATTGGACATCAGATTAGAAGAATAATTAAAAAATTGCTATTGAGTTATGCCTAGAAATAACGAAATCATTACCCAAAAGAAATTCAATAAAATCACTATTGGTTTATCCTCTCCTGAGGTTATCCTCGGTAATTCCAGAGGAGAAGTTTTGAAACCAGAAACCATCAACTACAGAACTCACAAACCCGAACGGGATGGTTTGTTTTGTGAGCGTATTTTTGGTCCTGTTAAAGACTTTGAATGTGCCTGTGGAAAATACAAACGTATCCGATATAAAGGAATCGTCTGTGATCGCTGTGGGGTAGAGGTAACCGAAAAGAAAGTTAGACGTGACCGCGTGGGACATATCAACTTGGTGGTGCCTGTAGCTCATATCTGGTATTTCAGATCTTTACCCAATAAGATTGGCTATCTGCTTGGACTTCCTTCCAAGAAGCTAGACATGATTATCTATTACGAGCGTTATGTGGTTATTCAGCCCGGTAATACCAAAAATGCAGAGGGAGACCCCATTCAAAAAATGGATTTCTTAACTGAAGAGGAGTATTTGAACATCATGGAGCAATTACCTCCTGAAAATCAATTCCTTGAAGACAGTGACCCCGAGAAGTTTATTGCCAAGATGGGAGCAGAGTGTTTGATTGAATTGCTTTCCAGAATCGATCTCGAGGCCTTGTCATATGAATTGAGACATAAAGCCAATAATGAGACTTCGAAACAAAGAAAAACGGAAGCTTTAAAAAGACTTCAAGTAGTGGAAGCCTTTAAAGAAGCCAATGAGAATAGGGAAAATTTACCCGAGTGGATGATCATGAAAGTGATTCCAGTTATCCCGCCAGAATTAAGACCTTTAGTTCCACTAGATGGAGGTCGCTTTGCAACTTCCGACCTTAACGATTTATACAGAAGGGTAATCATTAGAAACAACCGTTTGAAAAGATTGGTTGAAATTAAAGCGCCCGAAGTAATCTTAAGAAATGAGAAGCGTATGCTTCAGGAATCTGTAGATTCCTTGTTCGACAATACAAGAAAATCTTCTGCGGTTAAAACGGACTCTAACCGTCCACTAAAATCGCTGTCCGACTCCCTAAAAGGAAAGCAAGGACGTTTTCGTCAAAATCTACTCGGAAAAAGGGTAGACTATTCAGCCCGTTCTGTTATTGTCGTAGGGCCTGAATTAAAACTTTTTGAGTGTGGATTGCCAAAAGGTATGGCGGCTGAACTTTATAAGCCCTTTATCATCCGCAAGCTTATCGAAAGAGGTATCGTGAAAACGGTTAAATCTGCCAAGAAAATTATCGATCGCAAGGAACCTGTAGTTTGGGATATCTTAGAAAATGTTCTTAAAGGTCATCCCGTTTTATTAAACCGGGCCCCCACATTACACAGACTGGGTATCCAAGCTTTCCAGCCTAAGCTGATTGAAGGGAAAGCTATTCAGTTACACCCCCTCGTTTGTACAGCTTTTAATGCTGACTTTGACGGAGATCAAATGGCGGTTCACCTGCCACTTGGGCCAGAAGCGATATTAGAATCTCAGCTTTTAATGCTGGCTTCTCATAACATCCTTAACCCTGCTAATGGTTCGCCAATTACGGTACCATCACAGGACATGGTATTGGGATTATATTACATGACTAAGGCAAGAAAATCCACGCCTGAATTACAACTTAAAGGAGAGGGATTAACCTTCTATTCGGTTGAGGAAGTTCACATTGCTTACAACGAAAAGCGTGTAGACCTCAATGCAATGATAAAAATCAGAGCCAAAGACTTTAACGAAGAGGGCGAATTGGTTTATCAAATTATTGACTCAACTGTTGGTCGCGTTCTATTTAACGAAGTTGTTCCTGAAAATGCAGGTTATTTTAATGAGGTTTTGACCAAGAAGAACTTGAGAGAGATTATTGGTAAAATCCTTAAAGTAACTAGTGTTCCCGAAACAGCAGCTTTCTTGGACGAAATCAAGGACATGGGCTATAACTTTGCCTTCAGAGGAGGGCTATCCTTTAGTTTAGGTGATATCATCATCCCAGCAGAAAAAATCGATATGATCGATGATGCCAACAATCAGGTTGAAGGTATTACTGGTAACTACAATATGGGATTGATTACCAATAACGAACGTTACAATCAGGTGATTGATGTTTGGACATCCACCAATGCGAAGTTGACCGAAATGGCGATGAAACGTATTAGTGAAGATCAGCAAGGATTTAACTCCGTATACATGATGTTGGATTCAGGGGCAAGAGGTTCCAAAGAGCAAATCCGTCAGTTAACCGGAATGCGGGGTCTGATGGCCAAGCCTAAAAAATCTAACGTTGGAGGAGGGGAAATCATTGAAAACCCGATTCTGTCAAACTTTAAGGAAGGACTTTCTATTCTAGAATATTTTATCTCAACCCACGGTGCGAGAAAAGGATTAGCGGATACCGCATTAAAAACTGCTGATGCCGGGTACTTGACCCGTAGGTTGGTAGATGTTTCTCAAGACGTGATTGTCAATCAGGAAGATTGTGGAACATTGAGAGGTATAGAGGTAACGCCTTTAAAGAAAAACGAAGAGATTGTTGAAACCCTTGGAGAAAGGATTTTGGGACGTGTTTCCCTTCATCCTATTGTTGATCCAAGAACAGACGAGGTGCTGGCACCAGCAGGCGTTCAGCTGACCGAAGAATTGGTTAAGAAAATAGAAGATGCGCCAATCAATAGCGTAGAAGTTCGTTCGCCGCTCACATGTGAGGCTCAACAAGGTATTTGTGCCAAGTGTTACGGAAGAAATCTTTCTACTGGTAAAATGGTTCAGAAAGGAGAAGCAGTTGGCGTTGTTGCAGCACAATCCATTGGAGAACCTGGAACACAGCTGACCTTGAGAACCTTCCACGTTGGTGGGGTCGCAGGAAACATTTCGGAAGAAAACCGATTGGTTGCCAAATTTGACGGTATTGCTGAAATAGAAGATTTAAAAACGGTTAAAGGAATCGATACCGAAGGTAACGCTGCCAGTATCGTAATTTCTAGAACAGCCGAATTGAAATTGGTTGATGCCAATACCAAAAACGTATTGAACACGCATAACATTCCTTATGGATCGTCCATTTTTATAAAGAATGGTTCCAAGATCAAAAAAGGAGATGTAATCTGTCAGTGGGATCCATTTAATGGAGTCATTGTTTCTGAATTTACTGGAAAAATTAGTTTTGAAAATATCGAGCAAGGGGTTACTTATCAAGTGGAAATCGATGAACAAACTGGTTTCCAAGAAAAGGTAATTTCTGAGTCTAGAAACAAAAAACTAATCCCTACTCTTCATATCAAAGATACCAAAGGCAACACCTTGAGGTCTTATAACCTTCCTGTTGGTGCCCACTTGATTGTCAATGATGGTGAGAGTATAAAAGAAGGAAAAACATTGGTGAAAATTCCTAGGAAATCTGCTAAGTCAGGTGACATCACAGGAGGACTTCCGAGGGTTACCGAACTTTTTGAAGCGAGAAACCCCTCTAACCCTGCTGTAGTTTCTGAGATAGATGGTGTTGTTTCTTTCGGTAAAATCAAAAGAGGAAACCGCGAAATTATCGTAGAATCTAAATACGGTGACGTCAAGAAATACTTGGTCAAATTATCCAATCAGATTTTGGTTCAGGAAAATGACTTTGTCAAAGCGGGTATGCCATTGTCTGATGGTTCCATCACACCAACGGATATCCTTAAAATTAAAGGACCCTCTGCTGTTCAACAATATTTGGTGAACGAGGTACAGGAGGTTTACCGATTGCAAGGGGTGAAAATCAACGATAAGCACTTTGAAGTCGTTGTCCGCCAGATGATGCGTAAGGTTAAAATCCAAGACCCAGGAGATTCGATCTTCCTCGAAGGGCAGTTGGTTTACAAAGTTGACTTTATCAAAGAAAACGACAGCCTATATGGTAAGAAAATAGTTGAAGAGGTTGGTGCATCCGAAAACCTAAAAGCGGGACAAATGATTACCGCCCGTCAGTTAAGAGATGAAAATTCCCTGTTGATTCGTGAGGATAAGGCACCTGTTGTAGCGCGTGATGCTGCTGCAGCGACTGCTACGCCGGAGCTACAAGGAATTACACGAGCTTCCTTACAGACCAAATCGTTTATCTCTGCAGCCTCCTTCCAAGAGACTACTAAAGTATTGAACGAAGCGGCAGTAAATGGTAAAATTGACTTACTCGAAGGACTCAAGGAAAACGTTATTGTGGGTCACAAGATTCCTGCAGGTACTGGTTTAAGAGAATACGACAATATCATCGTAGGCTCAAAAGACGAGTATAGCAGTTTGTTGATTGATAAAGAAGAGGAAGAAGTTAATTTCTAATTATGAGCGACACCAAAGACCCCAAAGAGCAAAAGATCAATATCGAATTGGACGAACCCACCGCGCAGGGGGTTTATTCCAACTTGGCGATCATTAACCACTCTCCTTCTGAGTTTGTGGTCGATTTTGTTGCTATCATGCCGGGAACCCCTAAAGCAAAGGTTCGGTCGAGAATTATTTTGACGCCCGAGCATGCCAAAAGGTTTCAGAATGCTCTTGCAGACAATATCCGCCGGTATGAAGAAAGTCATGGTGAAATCAACTCCAAAGAACAACCGCCCATCCCATTAAATTTTGGGCCGACTGGAGAAGCTTAAACATTAAAAAACCCTCAACGAGAGTTGAGGGTTTTTTGTTTTTAATGTTTTAAAAAACTTTTTTAAAACCGTCAATTTTAATCGCGATTATACATTGTTAGCAAACGTTTTTTACCAGTGATCTTTCTTTTAACTGTTATTCCGAGTGAATTCATTGTAGCTTGTATACTATCTTTAACTCTTTTTTTTAATTCCTCAAAGGTTGGTTTAGTCATTTCCTTAAATTTCGCTCCATTCTCTCTTATTTCCCGTAATCATTCACAGTTAAGTTTTGCTATTATTTTTTTGGCTGTTGCCTGAATTGCGGGAAATGCAATTGTCATCATTTTAATTGTTTTTTTAATCATTTTTTTGAATTTTAATTAGATGTTTATTTAGCTACTCATTTAGAGTTTTTTATTCGAATTATTTTACAAATTGAATTAATCTATATCAGTCCATTTAAGGATACATTGTGAAGAAAATTACTTTCACAGTTGAAGTTTAAACAGCTCCCTTTTTTGGCTTTAATCAAAGCAATCAAACCTAGATCAAAAACAAAGTTGCTTTTGAAAAATGATTGATTTAAAAATACAGTGGGTCTTGACAGTAGGCTTTTCATGGATTAAAGAACAGTTTTGGGGTCTGTTACTCAAATATAAAAAATTAAAAATAAAAACGTTAAAACTCTGAGGTGAAATGAAAAGTAATCTCGGGATATTTTTGTTGTGCCATCTGAAGGGAAAAAGCGGAGTCTGCCAAATAAACCAACTGGTCTTGTTTGTCCTTTGCTAAAAACTTCTGCTTGACCTTAAGAAAGTCTTGATAGTTAGTGTTTTCAGAATTTTCGGTGCTGATCCAACAGGCTTTATAAACATTCAAATTATCAAAAGTACATTTGGCGGTATATTCGTGTTCTAGGCGGTATTGTATGACCTCAAACTGAAGGGCGCCAACCGTTCCGATAATTTTTCTACCATTAAGGCTAAGCGTAAAAAGCTGTGCTACTCCCTCGTCCATCAACTGGTCAATCCCTTTGTTGAGCTGTTTGGCTTTCATGGGGTCAGCATTGTTGATGTACCTAAAATGTTCTGGCGAAAAACTGGGAATTCCCTTGTATTGAATTTCTTCTCCTGAGGTAAGTGTATCACCAATTTTAAAATTCCCCGTATCGTGCAATCCCACAATATCTCCAGGGTAGGAAACGTCAACGACTTCTTTTTTTTCAGCAAAAAAGGCATTGGGACTTGAGAATTTCAGGTTTTTCTTGTGCCGAACGTGGAAATAAGGAGTGTTGCGTTTAAATTCTCCTGAAACGATTTTTATAAATGCCAAACGGTCGCGGTGGTTGGGATCCATGTTCGCATGAATTTTAAATACAAAACCGGAAAAATCCTTTTCCTCTGGTTGAATCAATCGTTTGTCAGTTGACTTGGGTAGTGGCGGCGGCGCAATCTCAATAAAACAGTCGAGTAATTCTTGAACACCAAAATTATTGAGCGCAGACCCAAAAAAGACAGGTTGTAAATCACCTTCCATATATTCTTTTTGATCAAAACTTGGGTAAACTCCCTCCACCAATTCTAGGGATTCTTTCAGCTCCTCCATCGCTGTAGTTCCGATGGCTTTTAGTAAACCGTCATCTTCCAAAGTTTCATAAGCAATCGTTTCGGCAATTTTTTGTTTATCGGTAGCTTCGAAGATTTGGATGTTTTTTTTCCAAAGATTATAAATGCCTTTAAAATTGTATCCCATGCCAATAGGAAAACTCAGCGGAGTAACGCGCAATCCCAATTTCGTTTCTACCTCGTCCAGTAGGTCAAAAGCATCCTTTCCTTCTCGATCTAGTTTGTTGATAAAAACAATCATCGGAATCTTCCTCATCCGACAAACTTCCACCAGTTTTTCCGTTTGTTCCTCCACCCCTTTGGCGACATCAATCACCACAATCACACTGTCTACGGCAGTTAGTGTCCTAAAAGTATCTTCGGCAAAATCTTTATGCCCAGGAGTATCGAGGATGTTAATTTTTTTGTTTCGGTAATTGAATGCTAAAACTGAAGTAGCAACCGAAATCCCCCTTTGGCGCTCAATCTCCATAAAATCGCTTGTCGCTCCTTTTTTGATTTTATTCGATTTAACAGCTCCTGCCTCCTGAATGGCACCACCATAAAGCAATAGCTTTTCTGTTAGTGTGGTCTTTCCAGCATCTGGGTGGGAAATGATACCGAAGGTGCGTCGCTTTTGAATCTCCTCGAGGAATTCCATAAATTAAGTTTGCGCAAAAATATTATAATTAATTACGTCACTAAAATTTGCTGATAGGTTTTGTGGTATTTATTAGGTAATTTTGGTGAAATCATGGAGAAAGAAAAAGTTGTTTTGGTCGATCTGGAAGATAGACAAATTGGCACCATGGAAAAAATTGAGGCACATGCCAAAGCGGTCTTGCACCGTGCCTTTTCGGTTTTTGTTCTCAATGCTAATCAAGAATTACTTTTACAGCAGCGCGCCTTAGACAAATATCACTCCCCTGGGCTATGGACTAACACCTGTTGTAGTCACCAACGGGAGGGAGAGACCTCACTAGAGGCGGGAGATCGCCGGATGATGGAAGAAATGGGAATAACAGTCCCCTTAAAAGAGCTCTTTACTTTTATCTACAAAGCCACCTTTGATAATGGACTTACAGAACATGAATTGGATCATGTTATGGTGGGCTATGGTGAACAGGATCCAATGGTAAACCCAGATGAGGTTGCCGCTTTTAAGTGGATGTCTTTAGAAGCCATCGAAAAAGACCTGATCGAAAATCCTAAAAATTATACGGTTTGGTTTGCCATAATTTTTGATCGATTTTATAAACACATTAAAAACCAAAAAAAATAATGAGGGTAACTGTTTGCAGAAAAGCGCATTTTAATGCTGCACATCGACTTTTTGTAAAGTCCTGGGATGATCAAAAAAATGAAACCGTTTTTGGGAAATGCTCCAATCCTCATTACCATGGGCACAACTATGAGCTGATTGTCAATGTAACAGGAACGATTGATCCGGTGACGGGCTATGTCATGGACATGAAAGAGCTAAAAGATCTCATTAAAGCGGAAGTGGAAGATGCCTTTGATCATAAAAATCTCAATTTACAGGTTCCTGAGTTTGCTGATTTGATTCCTTCTGCCGAAAATATTGCTGTGGTGATTTACAATAAATTATTGCCTCATTTGGATGAGGACAAATCCTTGGAGATCGTCCTATACGAAACCCCAAGAAATTTTGTGAAATACAGTGGCTGAATAAGGCCTTAACCTAAAACTAAAATTATGTCTAGTATAAAGTCATTAAAAAAAGAAATCAATAACAGTATTGGAGGATTTATTGAAGAGGTTTATGCCTGGGAACTTTCTAATCCCGATGCCGACCTCAAAAAAAGCGAAGCACTTGTCGATAATGCCATTAGCCTTTTTGACGACTTGATTGAGAAGATTCATAAAGCCAAAATAGCAGGTAAAAAAGAAGGTTTTAAGCCGATTAAGACCGACTTGATTGATCATGTGGCTAAGCTAAATCAAAGCTTAGAGAAACTGGGTTGATCACTCTTGTGATTCCACCGCCTTTCGTTCAGCGATAAAGTCAATAAACTTTTTTCCGTATTTGGAGTTTTTAACCTCCGCTGTCAGTTTTGAGGCTACCGTATCTAAAAATTTGATGTTGGCATCATAGACCTCGGTTAGTGCAATATAGGGCGCGATGACATTGTCCCCATGCGTACTGGCAAAGTTTAGCGCATACAAGTAGCGTCTTTTAAGAAGGTTGTCCATCGCTTTTTGGATAGAGTCAGTCGCTTGAGGGTTACTATCCGACTGGGCCACTTCGATATATGCTTTGAAATATTCTAAATTTTTTCCGTCAAATTGGCGGGCGAGTTTGCGGTACTCCTGCAACAACACTTGATTTTCAGAGCCGCTTACCTTGGCACTGCTTTCAAAGGTTTTTAGCAAAGTATTAATCGTGATTTCCCCTTTTTCTGCAAAAAACATTATGCGATCGTTCAGGCTGTCGCCATCTTCCTTGTTTAGATAGAGGTAGTAGATTTCCGGGCTTTCGATTTCGGTTTTAAATTGAAATTTAGGTTCCCCATTGATCACTAGCGAGTCTACATCTACCAGAGTCGAGTCCACTATTTTTTGTAAAAACAAGGTGCCTTTTCTCAATCCTTCAACCTTTCCACTTACATGCATCATCAGACCGCTGGGTTTGGAATTAGATTGACAACCAATCAACACGATAAGGAAAATGATTAAGCTAAAAAACAAGATTTTTTTCGACATGGTTTGTTGGGCTTGGTTATTTCTTATTCCAAAAGCCGCCCCAAAGGTAATCCAATTTGACTTTTTATAAAAATCAGTATTTGTCCATTGGTAGATTACAGATTTCCTTAAGCTCTAGTTAACAGTAATCGATTTCTTTTGTGTTAATTTTGTCAAAAATTGCTGATGAATTTTCTTTCATTTATAAGTTTACTGTCTCTATTATTATTTTCCAATGATTGGGGACAAACTGGTCATCGGGTGGTGGGAGAAGTGGCTACATACCACCTGAGCGATTCAGCGCGACAGGCGGTGGAGGAACTTTTGGACGGTGCCTCTTTGGCAAGTGTGTCAAATTATGCAGATTGGATTCGATCAGATAGAAATTATGATAAATACCGAACTTGGCATTATGTGAATTACCCCTTCGATCAGGAGTATGAAGCTTCTGAAAAAAATCCCGATGGGGATGTGGTTCAAGCCCTTCGAAAATGCATTGCTGTGTTGGATGATCCAAAAGAAACTAAAGCATCAAAGGCTTTTTATCTAAAATTATTAGTGCATTTTATTGGAGATATACATCAGCCGATGCACGTTTGGCGGATGGAGGATCGTGGGGGAAATGAAATTCGTGTGAAGTGGTTTGGCAAATCGTCAAATTTACATCGTGTTTGGGATAGTCAAATGATAGACGATTTTCAGATGAGCTTCACGGAGTTGGCGAATGACCTTCCTGAATTATCTCAAGCAGAAATTGAGGAGATTCAAGGGCAACCCTTATTGGATTGGGTGGAGGAAACTCATGCCAAAGCACAAGATATATTTGAAAATACTACTCCCAACAGTTCACTTGGTTATTTCTATCGTTACCAATATTTTGACATGGTCAAAAAGCAATTGTGTCTCGCGGGATTGCGCCTAGCAGCAACGCTAAACGAGCTATTTAAGTAATCTTTCTAAAGGTCAAATTAATTCGCGGAGAAAGAGGTTTTTTAGTTTTAGGAATTTGATGTAACCAATGATCTTGCATAGGACCTTCCATAAGCAATAAACTGCCGTGGTGAAGTTCCATTTTATAGTTTTCACTCTTAATACGGCGGTGTTTAAAATGAAAAAAACGATTCGCCCCAAAACTAATTGAAGCAATCTGTGGGTTAACACCCAGCTCTTTTTCGTTATCCGCATGCCAACCGTTGCTGTCAGAACCATCGCGGTAGAGATTTAGTAAAACACAGTTAAACTCATGGTTACAAACGTCCTGCATCCTTTCCACAAGGGCTAACAATTCAGTAGTCATTGGGTGGGGCTGGAGCGTTAAACCAGCATAGGTATAAGTACTCAGGGAATTGCTGTGCAAGGAAGTCAACCGCGGTTGGGCATAGATTTTTCCAAACACCTTAACATCATCTTGTTGCCAAGGAATCTTGGACAAAAAGGTACCATAAAAATGATCAGCTTCCTCAGCGGATAAAAAGTCTCGGTAATACCTAAGTTGAGCATCCGGTAAATCGGGTTGCCAGTCAGCAATAGGGTTAAAGGTTTTTGGCATACCCAAAAATAAAGGTTTTTAATGAGGGTTGATATTATGTGATTAAGGATTTTAGATAAATACTATTTTGAATATCGTTTAGGTAAATACCTTAATATTTATTTGAAATTAGTTTTATTTGATACAATCAATTTCACTACCATGTAATCATGCTTTTGTCAGGAATCTATTTGATCAGATCAACAGAACGCTTAATAAAAGCAGTTAGCGCTTCTCCTTTAAGAAGGTTCTGGGACAGTCTCGCCAAATCGAGTGCTTGTTGTATCAAACGTTCGCGTTTTTTTGCTGTTTTGGTGTGTAGGATTTGTCCTACCAGTTCATGATTAGTGTTCACCAAAAGGGTATACATTTCGGGGAAAGCGCCCATCATACCACCACCGCTTTGTTGCATTTCCTTCATACGTCTCATGAACTCGGGTTGGGTCAGCACAAAGGGCAAACTGCTGCTGTCCATGGCTTCCAGTTGAACAGTATATTTTTCTCCAGGCACTACCGTTTCGATAAGTGGTTTAAGTGTTTCTTTTTCCTCTTCAGAAAGCTTAGAAACAGTGGCTTCTTCTTTTTTGATTAGATTTTCCACCGCATCGCCATCTACTCTAGCAAAAGCGATATTTTCCTTATCGCCCTCTAGTTTTTGGATCAAATGCGCAATGATGGGCGAGTCCAATAGCAGTACTTTATAGCCCTTGTCTTTTGCTGTTTCTATGTAGCTGTGTTGTTCTTCTGTATTTGATGCATAGAGGAAAACTAATTTACCATCTTTGTCCGTCTGGTTGTCTTTAACAGCTGCTTCCAGTTCTTCATAAGTAAAGTATTCCCCAGTTGTAGTTGGGTAAAGCATAAACTTATCGGCTTTTTCGTAAAATTTATCTTCGGTAAGCATACCGTATTCGATAACCACCTTGATATCATTCCACTTTTCCTCAAAGGCCTTACGATCTTTTTTAAAGAGTGAACTGAGTTTATCGGCGACCTTTCGGGTGATATAATTACTGATCTTTTTCACTGCCCCATCTGCTTGCAGGTAACTTCTGGAAACGTTAAGTGGAATGTCAGGCGAGTCGATAACTCCACGCAGCATGGTTAAAAACTCAGGAACGATACCCTCAACATTGTCGGTTACAAACACCTGATTTTGGTAGAGCTGAATTCTGTCTTTTTGCAGGTTGAGGTCGTTTTGAATTTTTGGGAAATACATGATCCCCGTGAGGTTAAAGGGGTAATCTACATTGAGGTGAATATTGAAGAGGGGTTCTTCAAACTGCATGGGGTACAATTCTCTGTAAAAAGATTTATAATCCTCATCTTTTAAATCGGCAGGGGTTTTAGTCCATGCTGGGTCAGTGATGTTGATAATGTTATCTACCGTTTTGGTTTCGGGTTTGGCGTCCTCTGCAGCATCTTCGGGTAGGGGAAGGTTTTCCTCTTTGGTGCCAAACTTAATGGGGTAAGGCATAAACTTATTGTACTTACTCAAAAGCTCACGAATGCGAGCTTCCTCCAAAAACTCAGTTGAGTCCTCCGCAATATGAAGAATGATCTCGGTACCGCGTTCTTTTTTATCAGTCTCTTCTAGGGTGTATTCTGGGGAACCATCGCAAGTCCAATGAGCAGCGGGGACATCTTGGTGGGATTTGGTAATGATTTCCACTTTTTCTGCTACCATAAAAGCGGAATAAAAACCCAAACCAAAATGACCGATAATACCAGCGTCTTTTACGTTGTCCTCATATTTTTCTAAAAACTCTTCCGCACCTGAAAATGCAACTTCATTAATGTATTTATTAACTTCTTCAGATGTCATTCCCACACCCTCATCGATGATATGGATTTTCTTTTTGTCTTTATCTACTTTAACTTCAATACGTGGACTTCCAATTTCACCTTTTACTTCACCTACACTACTTAGATGCTTTAGCTTACTGATCGCGTCAGTAGCATTGGATATCAGCTCTCTTAAAAAAATTTCGTGGTCGCTGTAAAGAAACTTTTTGATTAGTGGAAAGATGTTCTCTACTGCAACATTGATTTTACCATTTGCCATTTTTTTGTTTTTTTATTTATGTTATTAATGTCAAAAAAAATACCAATTCAAAATAAATGACAGATTGACACAATTATTGTTTAATAGTTTTTTAAAAAAGATAAACATTTATTAAATTTGTAGTAAATAATTAATTCGATGAGTCAAAAAGAGAACAAAGAAAAACTATCTATAATTACTTCCTTCATGGATTATACTTTGGAAAATGAACACTATCCAAAGTCCGTGTACAAATTTTGTAAGGATAACAATTTAGATGAGAAGACTTTTTATAAATATTTTGGTTCGTTGGATGCGGTTAAAAGCATGATTTGGGAATCCTTCTATGACAATGTAATGTCGTTATTGGAAAAGGATCAGAATTTTGATGTTTCCAAACCCAAAGACAAACTGTTGTCGTTTTATTTCACCTTTTTTGAGGTATTATTGCTCAACCGTAGTTATGTTTTATTTGCCTTGTCAGGAGAAGAAAAAATCCTAAGCAAGATGGGTCATTTAAGCTCCTTGAGAAAATTGTTTAAGGCGTTCGCCACTGAACTGATCGAAGAAGGAAATAGCGAGAAACCTTCTTACCTGCAACACCCGCCACAGATTTTTTCGGAGGCGGCATGGGTACAATTAGGTTTTCTACTAAAATTTTGGATGGAGGACACTTCTAAAGCATTTGAAAAAACAGATCAGGCCATCGAAAAGTCTGTACAGACTGCCTTTGACGTTTTTGACAATACGCCAGTGTCTACGCTGATTGATTTTGGGAAGTTTTTGTGGAAAGAAAAATTTGTAACCAATTGAAGTCACTTGATTATATTCCAACCAACAAAATCGCTAGAGCGGGAAATTTAGTCACCACAGGCATTAAGCTTGGTGGCAACTACATTAAATATTACGGTGAAAAAGTACTCAATGTTGAGGGCAGTCGTGAGCGATTGGATGAGGAAAATGCCAAAGACATTTATAACTCCCTCAAGACGCTTAAAGGAAGTGCTCTGAAAGTAGCTCAAATGTTGAGCATGGAAAAAAACCTATTGCCAAGAGCCTATGTAGACCAGTTCAGTTTGGCGCAATTTTCTGTGCCTCCTCTTTCTTGGCCTTTGGTAAAAAAATTGATTAGAAAATATCTTGGGGATAACCCCGATTCAGTATTTGATACGTTTGCTGCCCAGTCAAAAAACGCCGCTAGCATTGGACAAGTCCACCAGGCGACAAAGGATGGGAAAAAACTTGCTGTGAAAATTCAATATCCAGGGGTGGCAGACAGTATCAGTTCTGACTTGAGTATTGTCAAACCGATTGCCCTCCGGATGTTCAACCTTAAAGGTCAAGACACAGATAAATATTTTAAAGAGGTTGAAAACAAGCTCCTTGAAGAGACAGATTACACACTAGAGTTGGAACAAAGTCAATGGATTGCAGAACAATGTAAAGACATTCCCTTTCTTAAGTTCCCCACCTATTACCCAGAGTTTTCCGCTGAAAAAATTCTTACAATGGATTGGATGCAAGGGTTGCATGTCTCAGAGTACGTCGCCAAGAGCAATACTGACCATACCACTAATAACCAGTTGGGGCAAACCCTTTGGGATTTTTACATGTATCAGATTCACCATTTAAAAAAAGTTCACGCTGATCCCCATCCTGGAAACTTCCTAATCGATGAAGACCAAAATCTGGTTGCCTTAGACTTTGGCTGCGTTAAGGCAATCCCTGATGATTTTTACTATCCTTATTTTGAATTGGCAGCACTTGATATTGAAAAAAATCAAGACCGATTTCAGGCCATTTTATACGATTTGGAAATTCTGAGAACAGATGACAGTGTAGCCGATGTTGCTTACTTATCTGATTTGTTCGGTCGATTGATTAAGATTTTGACGTTACCTTTTACACAAAAAGAATTTGATTTTGGGGATGAAGTATTTTGGGGAGAAATTAATTCTCTGAGTGAAACTTTATCTTCAGATCAGCAATTGCGAAAAATGAATGGTAATCGAGGGTCTAAACACTTTATCTATATCAACAGGACCTTTTTTGGATTGTACTCTTTATTGTATGACCTAAAGGCTAAAGTGAGTACGGAATCCTATCAGAAATATTTTTGATTGTTCGGCTTTAACTCCCTTGCAACGACCTGTTTTTACTGTTTTTTTTGATAATCTATAAGCCGTACGGCAATCTTTATTAAATTGCATTAAAACCAAATTATAATGTATCAATCTCGAATAGCAGGTTTGGGTATGTATGTTCCAGAGAACGTAGTAACCAACGAAGACTTAACAAAGGTGATGGAAACTTCTCATGATTGGATTGTCGAGCGGACAGGTATCCATGAAAGACGTCATATTGAAAAAGGGGATGGAAATACAACGGCAATAATGGGTGTAAAAGCTGCCAAAACTGCTATTGAACGTGCAGAGATCAATAAAGATGATATTGATCTGATCCTATTCGCTACCCTGAGTCCGGACTATTACTTTCCCGGTTCTGGTGTCTTGGTTCAAGAAGCTTTGGAGATCGAGAATTGTCCTGCAATGGATATTCGCAACCAGTGTTCGGGTTTTATCTATGCTTTATCGACAGCTGATCAATTTATTAAAACAGGAATGTATAATAATATTTTGGTCATCGGTTCAGAAAATCATTCTGGAGGGCTTGAAATGAGCACCCGTGGAAGAGGAGTATCCGTTATTTTCGGTGATGGTGCAGGTGCAGCAATCCTAATTCGATCTGATGATTCGAGCCGAGGAATTCTCTCGACTCATTTACACGCCCAAGGGGAGTTCGCAGAAGAACTTTCATTGATTGGCCCCAGTACCAACCGCTGGGTACCAGAAATAATTGCCGCCAATGACCCTGAGGATACTTCCTATTATCCATACATGAATGGTCAGTTGGTTTTTAAAAATGCTGTGGTCCGCTTTTCAGAGGTAATTATGGAAGGTCTAAAACAAAATGAACTGACGCAAGATCAAATTGATCTATTGGTTCCCCATCAAGCAAACCTCAGAATTTCTCAATTCATTCAAAAGAAATTTGGATTGACAGATGATCAGGTTTACAACAATATCCAACGTTACGGAAACACAACTGCAGGTTCAATTCCCATTGCCTTGACAGAGGCATGGCAGGAGGGCAAGGTTCAGCCCGGAGACTTGGTTGTTTTAGCAGCATTTGGAAGTGGGTTTACTTGGGGTAGTGCTATCATCAGATGGTAGCCTTCTCGTCGGTTCGAATAAGCAGTAAGCCGATAAAAGTTATCAGGCCATTGAGGGGCAACAGCTCGTAACCGATTTGATATCCGCCCAATACTTCGCTGGATAAATTACCGATAAAAAATATGATTCCAATGGAAATCCCAACGACAGCCCATACTTTGTGATCTCGTATTTTATAAGGAGTGAAAATACCAAAAGCAAACAAACCCAAAAGCGGTCCATAGGTATAGGAAGCCACCGTTAGCAACCCATCAATAACATTTCTATCCAATATGTGCTTAAAAGCGATGACGACTAACACCAAAACGGCACTCATCCAGAGGTGGGTTTTTTTTCGCAATGTTTTTTGTTTCACTTCATTGCACTTATCCATTTTGAGGAAATCCACACAAAAGGAGGTCGTCAGTGAGGTTAAGGCACTGTCGGCACTGCTGTAAGCGGCAGCAATAAGTCCCAAGATAAAGATAATACCAATTCCCAAACCCAAACCACCATTTAGTGCTATTTCAGGAAAGAGTAAATCAGTTTTAGGGCTGCCATCCATCAGGGGGATTAAAATTTGATTTTGATCGGCATAAACAAAAATCATCGCTCCCAATACAAGGAATAAAAAAGTAACTAATACCATGACAATGCTAAAAACGATCATGTTTGTTTTGGCAGCTTTTAGCGTACGACAGGTCAGGTTTTTTTGCATCATATCTTGATCCAATCCCGTCATGCATATGGTAATAAATACACCTCCAATAAAAGATTTTATAAAGTGATTGCGCTGCATAAAATCATCCAGCACAAAAATCTTGGTATATCGTTCCATTTCTACTACGCTAGACAACTCTAGCCCAGTGGACTCAAACGAACGATAGATCATAATCAATGAAAGTATTACAGCTAAAACCATTAAAGCCGTTTGTAGTGTATCAGTCCAAACAATAGTTTTGATACCTCCACGGTGGGTATATACCCATATCAACAGTACGGACAGCATAACAGTTGCCTCAAAGGGTACACGCCATGCATCAAAAATAAATTGTTGCAGGACTATAGCGACTAAAAAGAGCCTAAAACTAGCACCTAAAATTCTAGAAATAAAAAAAGAAATTGCCCCGACTCTATGACTGTTAGTTCCGAATCTGAGGTTGAGATATTCGTATATTGAAGTGAGGTTTTGACGGTAGTAAATCGGGAGTAAAATAAAAGCGACAATAAAATAGCCCGCCCAATAACCCATAACTACTTGAAAATAACTAAACCCCGAGTCTCCGACCCATCCAGGAACAGAAATAAAGGTGACACCAGAGAGAGAAGCACCCACCATCCCAAAAGCGACCAAATACCATGGTGAACTTCTATTGGCGGTAAAAAAAGTTTGATTGTCAGCCCCTTTTCCAGTTAAGTAAGCAATCCCCATCAATAGGAAAAAGTATCCAAGTATAAGTGATAAAATAAAGGCAGGTGTCAACATAAGATTTCATAAATATACAAATTCAGGACTTGGGAATTATTCCTAAATTTACAGTATGGAATTTTCCTCAAAATTACTCGAGAACGCGGTAAATGAAATTGCTCAATTGCCGGGTATCGGAAAAAGAAGTGCCCTGCGATTGGCTTTACATCTTTTAAAACTTCCCAAAGAAAATACTTCGGGATTGACCCAGGCTTTAAATGATTTGAGGGAGCAGATTAATTTTTGTTCCTATTGTCATAATTTATCTGACCTTCCTGTTTGTGAAATCTGTTCCAATCCCAATAGAGATTCCTCTATGTTGTGCGTGGTTGAAGACATCAGAGATGTGATTGCAATAGAGAACACAGGGCAGTTTAGGGGATATTATCATGTTCTAGGAGGAATCATCTCTCCTATTGACGGTGTAGGTCCTCAAGATTTGACACTGGATTCACTAGAAGAAAAGGTAAAAAAGGGAGAAGTAAAGGAAATTATTTTTGCTTTAAGTGCCACTATGGAGGCAGACACGACTAATTTTTACATTTATAAGATGCTAGCTTCATATAAAGTAAACACCTCTGCTATCGCTAGGGGAATCCCCGTCGGAGACGAATTGGAATATACCGATGAGGTCACACTGGGAAGAAGTATTCTTAAACGAGTTCCCTACGAAAACGCAATCGTAGATAAATAGCCAGCAGTGTTAATTTATTATTCGTTTAATCAAAATCTACTTTGTCATTTATAAATTTGGTAATTTTGTACTTCTTTAAAAAATGGGAAAATACTCAATAAAACTCCCCAAAATGGGAGAAAGCGTTGCTGAGGCTACTTTAATCAGGTGGTTAAAAGAGGTAGGTGATACCATCCAAGTAGATGATGTAATTGTTGAAATTGCAACAGATAAGGTCGATACGGATGTACCCAGTGAAGTTAACGGAATTTTGATTGAGAAGCGATTTGCTGAAAATGATGTCGTGCAAGTTGGGGAAGTTATGGCAGTAATACAAGTTGAAGGAGATACCACTGAAGTCGATCTTTCACCAAAAAGCGAAAAGGATGAGCCAGCGATTGTAGTGGAAGAATTAATGCCAGACACAGAAGTAAAGCCCGAAGAAGCCCCCCCAACATTTTCTTTGCCTGATCCAATCCCAAAATTTGAGAGTATTACCAATATAACGCCAGAGGAAAAGACAGCTGCGGTTCCTACACCTAAAATTTCAACTGCTGATAACAATACGGACAACAATAACTATTTTTATTCCCCATTGGTAAGAAGTATTGCCAAAGCTGAGGGGCTTTCTGATGAGGAGCTAAAACAAATTAAAGGGACTGGAAAAAATTATAGGGTGACCAAAAAAGACATGCTGGCATACCTTAAAAATCGCAACCAGCGCGTTGAACCGCTAAAAAATATTGTAGCAGCGAATCAACCAGAGATAGATCCCCCAGAGGACAATGCAATGAAAGTCATTGATGAAGCACTTCCACCAATACAGGTCATAGATCCAATTGCTAAAGAGGATAGTAGTGACGAAATCATCGAAATGTCTCGTATGGCAAAATTGACTGCCGATCATATGGTTTCTAGTAAAAGAACCTCTGCTCATGTGCAATCTTTTATTGAAGCGGATTTGACAAATCTTTGGGAATGGCGGGAGAAACACAAGCACGCTTTTCAAAAGCGAGAGGGAGAAAAACTGACTTTTACGCCTTTATTCATGACTGCTTTGATAAAAGCCCTAAAAGACTTTCCGCTACTTAACAGTTCTGTGGAGGGAAATAATATCATTCAAAAAAGAGCAATCAATATCGGAATGGCTACTGCTATGGCAGATGGTAATTTGATCGTTCCTGTGATAAAAAATGCAGATCACTTAAATTTACTCGGTTTGTCAAAATCAGTTAATGACCTAGCCCAACGTGCTCGCAACCAAAAGCTAAGGCCAGATGAGGTGCAGGATGGGACCTTTACTTTCACCAATATTGGAAATTTTGGTTCGATAACTGGCACCCCTATAATCAATCAACCTCAAGTGGGTATTGTTGCTGTGGGAGTGATCCGAAAAATGCCTGCAGTGATGGAATCAAAAGAAGGTGACTCCATCGCAATTCGAAAAAAGGTAATCATTTCTCACAGCTATGATCACCGTATAATCAATGGAGCAATGGGAGGGCAATTCATCAAAAGCATGACCGACTTTCTCGAAAACTGGGACATGGAACAAAATATTTAAGCCCTTTAATTATGAATTTAAACCTGACGCGACCTTTATGTTTTTTCGATTTGGAAACTACCGGAGTCAATGTTACCAAAGATCGAATTGTCGAAATCGCCATTCTTAAACTCCACCCTGATGGAAATAAAGAGGACAAAACTTGGCGGGTGAATCCAGAGTGTCCTATTCCTCCGCAAGTATCTGCAGTTCATGGTATTTATGATGCTGATGTGGCTGACGAACCAAATTTTAAAAGCCTCTCCAAAAAAATCCACAACTTTATCAAAGATGCCGATCTGGCAGGTTATAATTCAGATCGTTTTGATATCCCATTGTTGGCAGAAGAAATGCTGAGGGCTGAAATAGATTTTGATTTTAAAAATTTTAAAACAGTAGACGTGCAAACAATTTTCCATAAAATGGAGCAGCGTACCCTTACAGCGGCACTCAAATTCTACTGTAATGAAGAATTAGTCGATGCGCATTCTGCCATGGCAGATACAAAAGCTACTCACGATGTACTCATGGCACAGCTCGAGCGATATAAGGATTTGGAGGGTAATGTGAATTTTTTGAGTGAATTTACAACTCGAAAAAAATCAGCTGATTTTGCTGGCTTTATCGTGTTTAATAAAGAGGGGCAGGAGTGTTTTTCCTTTGGTAAGCACAAAGGTAAAACGGTGGAAAGTATTTTAGAAGACGAACCTGGATACTTTGGATGGTTAATCAATGCAGATTTTCCAATGTACACCAAAAAAGTTCTAACCGCTATTCGCTTACGGAAATTAAACACAGAATAATTTTAGGTGAAAATAATTTGTGTGGGTAGAAACTACCCTGAGCATATAGAAGAGTTGGGTAATAATCGACCCAAATCACCAGTGATTTTTATAAAGCCCGATACGGCTATAATACAAAAAAATCAGCCTTTTTTTATACCACATTTTTCTGAGCGTATTGATCACGAAGTGGAGGTATTGGTGAAAATCAATCGAATTGGTAAACACATTCAACCTAAATTTGCTTCGAAGTATTATCAAGAAATTAGTTTGGGAATTGACTTTACCGCTCGTGATTTGCAATCGAACTTGAAGGACAATGGCCTTCCGTGGGAAAAAGCCAAAGGATTTGATGGGTCGGCTGTGATTGGGGATTGGTTTGATAAGCTAGATTTCAAAGCGATTGATAATTTGGACTTCCATTTACAAAAAAATGGTAAGGTAGTTCAGCGTGCCAATACGGCTCAAATGTTGTGGAAAATAGATGAACTAATTGCCGAAATCTCACAATTTTTTACCCTTAAAATCGGAGACGTAATTTTTACAGGAACACCAGCTGGAGTTGAAAAAGTAGAGGAAAACGATTTACTCGAGGGGTTTTTAATGGATAAAAAAACCTTTTCGATTAAAATAAAATAAAATGAAAGCAGAACTGATCAGTATAGGAGATGAAATTTTAATTGGACAAATAGTCAATACTAATTCTGTTTTTTTAGCAAAAGAATTAAATAAAATTGGAGTAGCGATTGCTCAAATAACGGCCATCTCAGACGAGAAAAATACGATTATCAATGCTTTGGATCAGGCGAGGGAGAGGGCTGATATCATCATTATGACAGGAGGTTTGGGCCCGACTAAAGATGATTTGACAAAACATACCCTTTGCGAGTATTTTGATGACCACTTGGTAAAAGACGAGGCTGTTTTGGCGCATATTGAAAATATTTTTAAAAAATACGTAACAACGCCTATTAGCGATATGAACCGTGCCCAGGCAAATTTACCTTCTAAAGCAACGCTACTTCACAATCGTTTCGGAACTGCTGCTGGGATGTGGTTTTTAGATCAAGACCAAATTTTTATTTCACTTCCGGGCGTACCCTATGAAATGGAAGCGTTGATTAAAAACGAAGTTTTACCGAAAATTCAAGAGCAATTTGTTCTGCCGTCAATTTATCACAAAACAATATTGACTTATGGATTGGGAGAAAGCGTTATCGCGGAACGGATTGAAAAATGGGAGGAAAACCTCCCGAAAGAAATCAAACTGGCCTATTTGCCGAGTTTGGGTCGTGTTCGTCTAAGACTTACCACTACGGGAAAAGATATGGTAACAATTAAAAATGCTGTAGATGCGCAAGTTGCAGAAGTCATTCCATTGATAAAAGATATCTATTATGGCACCGAGGAGGACAAACCCATTGAAGTTTTGATTGGCGAAAAACTTAAGCAAAAAGGTAAAACCTTAAGTTGTGCCGAAAGTTGTACGGGAGGTGCAATAGCTGCGCGCCTGACTGCCAATGCTGGGGCATCGAAGTTTTTTAACGGAAGTGCGATTACCTATGCAGTTTCATCCAAAACCCAAATATTAGGTGTGTCAAAATCATTGATTGATCAAAACGGTGAAGTCAGTGCAGCTGTAGTGGAGTCAATGGCCTTGGGAGCACAAAAAAAATACGGTACTGATTACGCATTGGCGACCACAGGAAACGCAGGACCATCCAAGTCAGACCAAGGCCGAGAAGTAGGGACTGTTTTTATCGGAATTGCAACGCCTGAAAAGGTCGAGAGTTTTCAATTTAATATGGGAAATAATAGAACACGTGTCATTCACAAAACAGTCAATCAAGCGTTTGAAATCCTCTTTAGTGCCCTGTTAAAATCCTGAGTTTAATTCTTTTGGAAATTTTTTGAAACTCATTAAAAAAATGTACATTTGCATCCTGTTAAAAAAGATCAATTATCATGTCTAGAGTATGTGACATCACCGGAAAGCGAGTAATGTTTGGAAACAACGTTTCTCACGCGGTTAATAAGACCAGAAGAAGGTTTGATATCAACCTTATCAAAAAGCGCTTCTATATTCCTGAAGAAGACAAGTGGATTACACTAAAAATCAAGGCATCTGTTTTGAAAACCATTAATAAAAAGGGTATCAGTGCTGTGATCAAAGAAGCAAAAGCTCAAGGCATTTTATAAGTATTACAATGGCAAAAAAAGGAAATCGAATTCAAGTAATATTGGAGTGTACAGAGCACAAAGAATCCGGAATGTCAGGTACTTCTAGATATATTACTACAAAAAATAAAAAAAATACGCCCGACAGATTGGAAGTTAAAAAATTTAACCCAATTCTAAAGCGTATGACTGTTCACAAGGAAATTAAGTAAACATGGCAAAGAAATCAGTAGCATCACTTCAAACTGGCTCAAAAAGGTTGACCAAGGCTATCAAAATGGTAAAAAAAGATGGAGCTAATTCCTACTCTTTTGTTGAGACCATTATTGCGCCTGACCTTGCCAACGACTGGTTGAATAAAAAATAATTTGAACTTCGATTCAAAATATAAGCTACTTTTATAGTAGCTTTTTTTATTTCTAGACATATGAGTTTTCTAAAATCAGTTTTTACAAAAGAGAAGAAGGAGCGCCTAGACCAAGGTTTAAGCCTTTCAAAAAAATCTTTTTTTTCCAAACTGGGGACTGCAATCGCGGGAAAGTCTAAGGTTGATGAGGAGCTTTTGGACGAATTAGAAGAGGTACTTATCAGGTCAGACGTGGGCGTAGCTACCACAATAAAAATTATCGAGGCCCTCGAAAATCGGGTTGCGAAAGATAAGTTTTTGGGAACCAAAGAGCTGGGTCAGATTTTACGGGACGAGATTACTGCAATTTTGAAACAACAGCACCAGGAGGAGGTTGCACCTTTTGAATCCGAATTTCCCAATAAGCCGCATGTTATTATGGTTGTTGGAGTAAACGGAGTAGGTAAAACGACAACCATCGGTAAGCTTTCCCATCATTTTAAAAAAGCTGGAAAAAAAGTGATCCTCGGTGCGGCAGATACTTTTCGTGCTGGTGCAATTGATCAACTCCAAATCTGGGCAGACCGCGTTGGTGTTCCGATCGTAAAACAACAAATGGGCAGTGACCCTGCTTCTGTTGCGTTTGATACTTTACAATCGGCAGTAGCCCAAAAAAGTGATTTAGTCATCATTGATACAGCTGGGCGATTGCACAATAAAGTTAATTTGATGAATGAACTGTCGAAAGTAAAAAAGGTGATGGATAAGGTGGTGCCCGACGCTCCGCATGAGATACTTTTGGTTTTGGATGGCTCCACTGGTCAGAATGCTTTTGAACAAGCCAAGCAGTTTACTGCTGCTACTGATGTTTCTTCTTTAGCAATAACCAAGTTGGATGGCACCGCAAAAGGGGGCGTGGTAATGGGAATATCAGACCAATTTAAGATTCCAGTTAAATACATTGGAGTGGGGGAAGCAGTAGAGGATTTACAACTCTTTCATGCTGATACTTTTGTGGCAACCTTTTTCAGTTAATTGATCTCAATGAAGCTAATTGAAAAGATAATTTTTTCTTTATCCGTTATTTATGGATTATTTATGATTGGGTCAGAAGTGAAGGCTCCTGATTTGGAAAAAGCCTTGCCCAAAATCAATAATAATCTTGTTGAGCTAAAAGAGTGGATTGATAATCGGGAAGCTGTTTTTGATAATCTTAAGCCTGATAATGCCTCTAAACTTATCTATGTTGATTCGATTCCAAAAAAAACACAATACAGTGTACTTTATCTTCATGGATTTTCAGCAAGCACAGGGGAAGGAAGTCCTGTCCATACTAATATTGCCAGGGCATTAAATGCCAACTTGTATTTACCACGACTGAGTGGACACGGTCTGAATGAAAAGGAGCCACTTTTGGATTTTACTGCTGACAAGTATTTGGATAGTGCGAGGGAAGCACTTGCTATTGCCAAAACCATAGGTGAAAAAGTAATTGTAATATCCAGTTCCACAGGAGGTACATTGTCCTTAATTTTGGGAAGTGATCCGCAAATTGCGGCTTTATTATTGTTTGGTCCAAACGTTGAGATTTTTAATCCTGCGGCTAAGTTATTGACCCTGCCATGGGGACTTCAAATTGCCAGATTATATTTAGGAAGTAAGTACCATATCATGGATAAAATCACCGAGAAAAAAAAGAATTACTGGACAACTAAATACCGATTAGAGCCTACAGTTCATCTTCAGAAATTAGTCGACGTGGGCATGCAAACAGAAGTGTTTCAAAAAGTAAAAGCCCCTGTTTTTATGGGATATTATTATAAAAATGAACAAGAAAAAGACGATGTAGTTTCCATACCCGCTATGTTGAAAATGTTTGACGAATTGGGAACTCCAGCGGAAAAAAAACAAAAAATGACCTTTGCAAATGCAGAAGACCACGTGATTATTTCTCACTTGACCAGTGATCATTTCAAGGAAGCTGAATTGGCTGCGCTTAACTTTCTAAATAACCAATTGGGATTTGTTCCCATCAAAAAGAATTCTATTGAGAACTAAAAGTAGAAAACAAAATAAAATTAATGTAATTACCATGGGGTGCTCCAAAAATCTCTACGACTCTGAGGTTTTAATGGGACAGCTTAAAGCCAATGACAAAGCAGTTGTTCATGAGGAAGAAGGCAATATTGTTGTGGTCAATACCTGTGGTTTTATTGATAACGCAAAAGAAGAGTCGGTTAATACAATTTTAGATCAAATACAAAAAAAACAAAGCGGCGCTATTGATCAATTGTTTGTGACCGGTTGTCTTAGTGAGCGATATAAACCTGATTTAGAAAAGGAAATGCCAGAAGTAGATGCCTATTTTGGCACTACCGATCTGCCGCAACTACTCAAGGCTTTAGGGGCTGATTACAAACATGAATTACTCGGTGAGCGAGTGACGACAACTCCTAAAAACTTTGCTTACTTTAAAGTATCTGAAGGATGTGATCGTCCTTGTTCCTTTTGTGCTATCCCTCTGATGAGGGGAAAACACCGATCTACTCCTATTGAGGAATTGGTGTTAAGAGCTGAAAAATTAGCTCAAAATGGCGTCAAAGAATTGTTATTGATAGCACAAGATTTAACCTATTATGGTTTAGATCTATATAAAAAGAGACGTTTAGCTGATTTACTTCTCGCCTTGGTAAAAGTTGAAGGTATCGAATGGATCAGGTTGCACTATGCATTTCCAACGGGATTTCCAATGGAAGTAATTGAGGTAATGAAAAGAGAACCTAAGATTTGCAACTATCTTGATATCCCGCTTCAGCATATTTCGGATAATATTTTAAAATCTATGCGCCGTGGCACCACGAAACAGAAAACAACTGACCTTATTCGTGATATCAGAAAAATACTTCCAGAAATTGCAATCAGAACAACACTAATTGTTGGCTATCCTGGAGAGACTGTGGAGGATTTTGAAATATTAAAACATTGGGTGAGAGAAATGCGTTTTGAACGTTTGGGCTGTTTTACTTACAGTCACGAAGAAAACACGTATGCCTATGAATTGAAGGACGATTTACCCCAAGAGATCAAACAGGAACGAGCCAACGAGATCATGAAAATTCAATCTGAAATTTCTTGGGAACAAAATCAAAAAAAGGTAGGTAAAACTTATCGCTGTGTTATCGATAGAAAACAAGGGGATTATTTTGTTGGACGAACAGAGATCGATTCGCCTGATGTTGATAATGAGGTTTTGATCGATGCCAAAAAATACTATCTAAAAACGGGAGATTTTGCCAATGTAGAGATTTTTGAAGCAACTGATTTTGATCTTTATGGGATACCGTCAAACTCTTCCACCCTTGTGGATTAAAAAAACACCGCTATATTTAACTTAAAATGTCAATGAAAGCGCAACATCTTCCACTTCGTGAAACAGGATTCGTTTCTGGACTGATGTGCGATTATTTAGCAGAAAACAAAGCACTTGAGCCTTTTCATAATGGTTTTCCTTCTTTTGAAAATTTGTACCGCCAAGCGCTTGAAAAGAAAAGCGCTTACAACAATGAAATTAGAGCCACACTTTGCTCGGTTTTAAACGAGCAATATCAAGGTATTGAGTCTTTTCCAAAGGTGGTTAAAAATCTTAATTTACTTAAAAAACAATCTACTTTGACGGTAACTACTGGGCATCAATTGTGTTTGATGACTGGGCCACTTTATTTTATTTATAAGATCATTAGTGCGATTAAGCTCTCACTACAGTTAAAGAAAAAATATTCGGACCTAGATTTTGTTCCTGTTTATTGGATGGCGTCAGAGGATCATGACTTTCAGGAAATCAGTGCTTTTATTTTTAACGGTAAAAAATTTCAGTGGAACACTAACTCAGGTGGAGCGGTCGGTGAAATTAATACGGAAAGTTTAGCCTCTTTATTAGCGTTATTTAAAAAGGAATTAGGAAGTAGTTTAGATGCTAAAGCGCTTAAAGAGTTGATAGCACTCAGCTATGAATCAGAAAATAATCTCTCGGATGCCACACGAGTCTTTGTCAACCATTTATTTGGACGCTTTGGTCTGGTGATCATCGATGCAAATCACCCTGATTTAAAGAAAGAATTCACCAACTACATTAAAGAGGATTTACTCACTCATCAATGTGAGGAGCAAGTGCTTTCTCAGATTGCCGCGATCCAAAAAAATTATTCCCAAACCTTTAAACCGCAAGTCAATCCAAGAAAGGTAAATCTGTTTTTTTTGGATGACGGTAAGCGTCACCGTATCACAAAAACAGGTAGCCGTTATGCTTTTGAGGGAACAGCTAATAATTTATCTGAAAAAGAAATAATTGATTTAGCAGATAAAAATCCGGAAAAATTTTCACCTAATGTGCTTTTACGTCCGCTATACCAGGAAGTTATTTTACCCAATATTGCTTATTTTGGTGGCGGAGGGGAATTAGCATATTGGTTAGAATTAAAATCTTTTTTTGACTCCCAAAAAGTTTTGTTTCCAATTCTTTGTATGCGGAATGCTGCGTTGATTATTTCTGCAAAAAATGCAAAAAAGGTTAAGAATTTAAAATTAGAAATCCCTGACTTATTTCTAAAAAGAAATGCCTTAATCAATAAAAAAGTAAGACAAATCAGTAATATTGATTTGGATTTATCCCCACTCAAAACCGCATTGGAAAAACAATTCGATCAGCTGGAGGTCTTAGTCAATGAAACAGACGCTTCTTTCAAAGGATCTGTCCAAGCTCAAAAGTCAAAGCAGTTTAAGGGTATAGATCGATTGGAACAAAGGCTACTTAAAGCTCAAAAGCTTAAACTCAAAGATCAAGTTGAGCGATTAGTTTTGTTACATGAACAGCTTTTCCCTGGAGGAAATCTTCAAGAGCGTGTAGAAAACTTTAGCAGTGTATACACAGAAAAAGGAAGTGAGTTTATTGATTTTTTGATGGATGCTTTCGATCCGCTATCTGGAGAATTTACCATTGTTGTAATATAGGTTTTACCAACATTTTTTTTTGATAAAATACGCTTATGGTGAATTCATCTGTTCTGAATTAATTGTATTTTTGATACATGCAAAACAAAGTATTGATTCTTGATTTTGGGTCACAATACACCCAATTGATTGCAAGAAGAGTTAGAGAGCTATTTATATATTGTGAGATTCATCCATTCAATAATCCTCCGCAAAACATCAAAGAATTTAATGCGGTAATTTTATCTGGATCTCCTTACTCTGTCCGATCTGAAGACGCGCCTCATCCAAATTTGTCTGAGATTAAAGGGCAACTTCCCCTACTAGCAGTGTGTTATGGCGCACAATATTTGGCACACTTTTCAGGAGGTAATGTAAAACCCTCTGATTTAAGAGAATACGGTCGGGCAAATCTGTCAATGATCGAAGATGGAGAAACTTTTTTTGAGGGAATCGAAAAAGGAAGCCAAGTATGGATGAGTCATAGCGATACGATTGACACACTGCCTACTGGTGGAATTTTGTTGGCAAGTACACAGGATGTTACCAATGCAGCCTTCAGGGTTGAGGGAGAGGACACCTATGGAATTCAGTTCCATCCCGAGGTTTATCACACCGCCGATGGAAAGAAGCTTTTGGAAAACTTTTTATTAAAAATTGCTGGACTAAAACAAGATTGGACGCCTGATTCTTTTGTAGAGATGACGGTTAATGAAATTAGCGAAACTATAGGTACCGAAAGAGTTATTTTGGGCTTGTCGGGTGGCGTAGATTCAACGGTTGCAGCCGTTTTGTTAAACAAAGCTGTAGGTGATCAATTACAATGTGTATTTGTAAATAATGGACTACTTCGTAAAAATGAATTTGAAAGCGTATTGAATCAATATGAAGGAATGGGGTTAAATGTCAAAGGTGTTGATTCTTCAAATCAATTTTTAAATGCCTTGAAGGGTGTGACCGATCCCGAAACAAAAAGAAAAATTATTGGCAATACGTTTATTGATGTTTTTGACGAGGAGTCCAAAAAAATATCGAATGTGAAATGGTTGGGACAAGGCACCATTTATCCAGATGTGATTGAATCGATTTCTGTGAATGGCCCTTCGGCGACCATCAAATCCCATCATAATGTCGGCGGGTTACCAGATTACATGAAATTGAAACTTGTAGAGCCCCTTAAAATGTTATTTAAAGACGAAGTAAGGAGGGTTGGTGCGAGTTTAGGGATTAATCCTGAATTATTAGGTCGACATCCGTTTCCAGGTCCAGGGTTAGGAATCCGTATCTTAGGGGATATTACTGAGGAAAAAGTGAAAATGTTACAGGAGGTGGACGCAATTTTTATTGAAGGGCTTAAGTCATGGGATTTATATGACCAAGTTTGGCAAGCAGGAGCAATGCTGTTGCCTGTTAATAGCGTGGGAGTGATGGGAGATGAAAGAACCTATGAAAAGTGTGTTGCCCTTCGTGCGGTGCAATCAACAGACGGAATGACTGCTGATTGGGTAGATTTGCCTTATGCCTTCCTTCAGAAGATATCCAATGAAATCATCAATAAAGTTAAGGGCATAAACAGAGTAGTTTACGACATTAGCTCTAAGCCCCCTGCTACCATTGAATGGGAATAATTTACTGTGAAAAAAAATAAGTTACTTATTGTTCTTTTTATGTTTTTTGGGCTTTTAATACTTCAAGCTCAACAGGCTCCTGAGCGCTTTATATCCCATAAAGTCAAAAAAAAAGAAACAATTTTTGGCATAACTAGAGAATATAACATTACTAAAGAGCAGTTAAATGAATACAATCCATTACTTGAAAAAATAGGCCTCAGAAAACGCATGGTACTGCGAATTCCGGTTTACAAGCAAGATTTGAAGGAAGCTGTTCAGCCAAAACCTACCTTAGTAGACAAGACTATTGAAAAATATATCGTTAAGCCGAAAGAAACCAAATGGAGGATTGCTTATAATTTTAAAATGACTGTTCCCGAGTTGGAAGCACTAAATCCAAAAATTAAAGCGGGATTAAAAGCAGGCCAGGAGATTCTTGTCCCCGTTATGCCTGCCCAGTCAGTAAGTCAAACTTGGGATAGCAATTATAATTATTACACGGTGAGACCCAAGGAGGGATATTATCGCATCGAAAAAAAAATCGGAGTGACTCAGAAAGTATTGGATTCACTCAATCCACAGCTTTTATCACTTGGACTGAGGCCTGGAATGGTACTTCGGGTTCCCATCGAGGCCAAAGGAGCTTATAAAATAGAAGATGATTTGCTTGTTGAAAAACTTTCGCTATTAGATTCGATTAATGAACCCAAGTCAGTTAAGTTGGCAGTTTTTCTACCCTTCAAGGCTAACGAGATTGAATTTGACTCTATCGATAACACTCAGAAACTTTTACAAGGCAGGAACTTACATACAATTTCTACAGATTTCTACTCAGGAATTCTACTGGCTGTTGATACCCTGAGTAAGAGAGGAATATCAGTTAACTTAAATACATTTGACAGCGAGAATAGTATTTCTAAGGTTAATCAAATTATCAATCAAAACGATTTTTCTGACACCAATGCGATCATAGGACCACTTATCCCCGCTAACTTTGAGTTTTTATCTGCGAAATCAAAATTAAAGGCTACTCCCAAGGTAGCTTCGCTTTCTACTAATGCAGTATCCTTGCGCCCTGGGGTTTACCAATCGGTAACTTCAAAAGATTTCTTGAGAAAAAGGATGTTTGAGTATTTGGACCGGACATTAAATCGTGAGGATAATATTGTTTTAGTAGTTGACTCTCTCAACCGTCCAATAGAGAGAGAATTATTAAAGTTATTTCCTAAATCTACCGTTTTAAGACCTGAAAAAAGTAATTACTTATTACCAGAGTTAGTAGATTCCTTGTTGGTAGACTCTCTTCCTAATCGTGTAATTTTGGAAAGTCAAGATTTTTCGTTGATCTCAAGTGCTAGCTCACAAATGAGTGCGCAGCAATCGGATCTGAGAACGGTTCAGTTATTTACCACCTATCGAGCGAGTGCTTATGAGAACCCAAGTCTATCGAGAAAACAGTTGGGCGATCTCAATTTCACCTATACAGCTGCTAGTCTACCGCTTAAATTAGGAGAATATAATCATTTCCAAAATCGTTATATCGCCACCTTTGGAAAACCACCCAATCGGACTGCCATTCGTGCTTATGACCTTACGATGGATTTGATTTTAAGGCTGGTTTATACTGGAGATTTAAGAACAGTAGATCAAATCGGGGAGGCTGATTATGAAGAGAGCCGATTTTTGTACAAAAAACAAAATGATAGTTTTTTCAATTCGGGATATTTCTTATTACAACACCAAAATTTTGATATTGTTGAGCTTAAGAAATAGCATAAATAACCTTAGAATAATACTAGATTTTGTAATTTTAAGCCCGGTTAGTTATTATATAATAAGCACTAGATGCCGGATGTAAAGTATATTTTTGTTACAGGAGGGGTTTCTTCTTCATTAGGAAAAGGAATAATAGCGGCATCCCTAGCCAAATTACTTCAATCGCAAGATTTTAAAGTCACTATTCAAAAGTTCGATCCCTACATTAATGTAGATCCAGGTACCCTTAATCCCTATGAGCACGGAGAGTGTTATGTTACCGATGATGGCGCCGAGACGGATTTGGATTTAGGACATTATGAAAGATTTCTTAATATCAAAACCTCACAGGCGAATAATGTTACTACTGGAAGAGTATATCAACGTGTAATAGAAAAAGAACGTAAGGGAGAATTTTTGGGTAAAACCGTTCAAGTCGTTCCGCATATCACAAATGAGATTAAAGAACGGATGCAATTATTAGGTAAATCCGGTGAATTTGATATTATCATAACTGAAATTGGCGGAACGGTTGGAGATATAGAGTCCTTGCCTTACATAGAATCCGTACGGCAATTGATTTATGATTTAGGGGACGAAAACGCAATGGTAATTCATCTAACATTAATACCATTTCTTTCTGCTGCCAAGGAGTTAAAGACTAAACCCACACAACACTCTGTTAAAACCCTTATGGAAAGTGGGATTAAGGCAGATGTCCTGGTTTGTCGTACTGAATACGAACTTTCAAATGACCTAAGAAAAAAACTGGCACTTTTCTGTAATGTTAGAGTTGAAGCAGTTATACAATCGATAGATGTAGAAACAATTTATGATGTTCCAATCAAAATGTTAGAAGAGGGATTGGATAAGGTTGTATTGAATAAATTAAAGCTAAAATCAAAGCCACATAAACTTGATAATTGGAAGTCATTTTTAGAAAAATACAAGCATCCCAAAAGAAAAGTTAGGATTGGATTGGTCGGAAAATACGTTGAATTACAAGATTCTTACAAATCTATTTTAGAGGCACTTATTCATGCTGGAGCGATGAATGAAGCGAATGTTGAGGTGGTCAGTATTCATTCCGAATTTTTGAATCAAGCCAATTCTCAAGAACAATTGAAATCACTCCACGGATTGATTGTAGCCCCAGGATTCGGGGGAAGAGGTATTGAAGGTAAAATCAATGCAATTACCTATGTAAGGGAAAATAAAATACCTTTTTTTGGAATTTGTCTCGGTATGCAAATGGCAGTAATTGAATACAGTAGAAATGTGTTAAACCATAAAAACGCAAATTCTACTGAGATCGACGAAAACACAGACTATCCTGTTATAGATTTGATGGAAAGTCAAAAAGGAATCGTCAACAAGGGGGGGACGATGCGTCTTGGAACTTGGGATTGTACGATAAATAAAGATACTCAAGTTGCAAAAGCATATGGTACGGATGCTATTGAGGAACGCCACCGTCACCGTTACGAATTCAATAACCAATACACTAAAGAGATTTTTGAAACAGGTTCTTTAAAAATAGCTGGATTTAATCCTGAAACTAATTTGGTTGAAATTATTGAAAATCAAGACCATCCATGGTTTGTTGGTGTCCAATTTCACCCAGAATACAAAAGTACTGTTTCCAATCCTCACCCACTTTTTCTAGCTTTTATTAAAGCAAGTATTGATTATCTTAGCCGACAGTAATCGAATTAAAACTAATGGAAGAAAAAAGATTTGATCCTTATCAATTTATTGGATTTATCCTTATCGCACTTATTCTAACATGGATGCTATATATGAATCGTCCAGAGGAAGACACCAGTACAGAAGTACAAACAGTCAACACTGAGGCGGTTACAGAACAGGAGCAAGCCCCCCTTCAACTAAATGATTCATTACAACAAATCAATTTAAAAAGTACGTTTGGGATTTTCAGCAATTGGATGATGGATCAAGGGGCGACTACCCAGGTACTAGAAAACAAGGAGCTTTTGATTCAAGTTAGTCCTAAAGGAGGGGTTTTAACCCTGGTAAGACTAAAAGACTATACAGATTATCTGGATCAACCTCTGGATTTGATCAAAGAAGGCAACAATAAATTTAACATTCAATTTACGACCAAAGACGGCAGAAGACTCAATACAGAAGATTTTTACTTTTATCCCAGTTTAACTTCGGACAGCGGCAAGCAAAAGTTATCCCTAAAAGCAAGTATAGCACCCAATCAATATTTGGAGTTTATTTACAGCATTGATGCTGAAAAGTTTTTGGTTGATTTTAGTGTAAAATCATCAGGTATAGCCTCGCTTTTGGATACTAGTGAACCCGCCCTCTTGGAATGGGAAAATACAGCTTACAGAAACTCTAAAAGTATAGATTACGAAAGCAGATATACCGAGCTAACCTATGGTTATGAGGGTGACAAAGTGGATTATTTATCTCTGAGCGGAAATGATGAAGAAACGGCAGAAGAGGTGAGATGGGTTTCGTTTAGACAACACTTCTTTAGTGCTATTTTGATCCCAGAAAAGTCTGTAAACCAGTTGACTGTGACCTCTGAGAACCTCTCAAGTGACGAATCATTGGATGAAGTATTTACCAAAAAGTTTGGACTTCAGCTACCACTAGCTTACTCATCTGGAGAATTTGGAAGTAATTTTGAATACTATTTCGGGATAACAGATTATAAAACCTTAAAGACCTATGATCGAGATTTAGAATCTTCTATTCCAGTTGGATGGGGAATTTTCGGTTGGTTAAACCGATTCGTTTTTATGCCACTTTTTGGTTTTTTATCTTCTTTTTTACCCCACGGTTTGGCGATTATTCTAATGACGATTATTGTTCGTTTGGCGATGTCTCCAGTTACCTATAAGTCATACGTTTCACAAATTAAAATGAAGGTTCTTCGCCCAGAAATTGAGGAGCTCAATAAAAAGCACAAAGACAACGCGGTTAAGCGTCAACAAGAAACGATGAGTTTATATAACCGTGCTGGAGCCAACCCAATGGCAGGTTGTATCCCTGCTCTGCTTCAATTGCCAGTTTTCTACGCCCTCTTTACTTTTTTCCCTGTGGCTTTCGAGTTGCGTAAGAAGAGTTTCCTTTGGGCAGATGATTTATCTTCTTATGATTCGGTTTTGGAGCTAGGTTTTAATATTCCTTTTTATGGTGACCATGTGAGTTTATTTCCCATATTGGCATCCATAGCGATATTCTTTTATACCCAGATGACAACAGGTCAGCAAACCATGCCACAGCAGCCTGGTATGCCCAATATGAAAATTGTCATGTACTTAATGCCATTGATGATGTTATTTTTCTTCAACAATTATGCCAGTGGATTGAGTCTGTATTATTTTATCTCTAATTTACTTACCATCACTTTGATGCTAGTCATTAAGAACTATATTATTGATGATAAAAAAATCCATGCCAAAATAGAGGAGAATAAAAAGAAACCTAAAAAGGCAGGTGGTTTTTCAGCGAGATTACAAAAAGCAATGGAAGATGCCGAAAAGCAAAAAAAAGCAAGAGGTAAAAAGTAACTGCTTTTGAAGTAATTCATTAAAATTTTAATTTCTTGCCGTAACTTTATCCCATGAAAAAGAAAAGGGTGATTGTTGGACTGTCTGGTGGGGTTGACTCAAGTGTAGCAGCCTATTTACTTACCCAGCAAGACTATGAAGTGATTGGTTTATTTATGAAAAACTGGCATGACGAGTCAGTGACTTTGTCGAATGAGTGTCCATGGTTGGAGGATAGTAATGATGCCATGTTGGTAGCTGAAAAAATGGGTATCCCCTTTCAAACCGTTGATTTGAGCTCTGAATACAAAGAGCGCATCGTAGACTATATGTTCGATGAATATGCTGCAGGAAGAACCCCCAATCCAGATGTTTTATGTAATCGTGAAATTAAGTTTGATGTCTTTCTAAAGTTGGCAATTTCCCTTGGAGCAGATTATGTCGCTACAGGACATTATTGCCAAAAAGACACAGTTGTTAATGCGGATGGTAAGCCCCAGCACCGTCTCATTAGCGGTGCTGATACCAACAAAGATCAGTCTTATTTTCTTTGTCAACTAACACAAGATCAACTCGCCAAAACGCTATTTCCTATTGGTCACTTACAAAAAGCGGAAGTACGTAAAATTGCGAGGGAATTAAATTTGGTAACTGCCGAGAAAAAGGACTCTCAAGGACTTTGTTTTATCGGTAAAGTCAGTTTACCTGACTTTTTACAACAGCAATTACAACCCAAAACAGGTGATATTATTGAAATACCCTACGATTTTTATAAAGACAAACCAGTTGCAAGTACGTTGACTGGTCAATCCCAAAAAGTAACTTATAGTGCCACAGACGGTAAAACTGTTGGAAAACATCAGGGGGCTCATTTTTTTACGATCGGACAACGTAAAGGATTGGCTGTGGGGGGAACCCCGGAGCCACTTTTTGTTATTGATACGGATGTAGTGAAAAATATTGTTTATGTCGGCCAGGGAAAAGACCATCCAGGATTATTTCGTAAGGCCTTAAAGGTCTCAGGTGATGAGATCCATTGGGTTAGAAATGATCTGAAAATTCCACTGGGAGAACAGTTGGAGGTTAATGCACGTATTCGTTATAGACAGCCGTTACAAAAAGCCATACTTATTCCTCAAAAAGAAGCTTTATACGTCGTTTTTGATCAACATCAATCCGCCATTACTTCTGGTCAGTTTGTGGCATGGTATCAGGAGGAAGAATTGGTAGGTTCGGGGGTAATTTCTTAAATTTCCGCATGAATAAAATTTGTGAGTTATTTGAAATTAAATACCCCATCGTTCAGGCAGGTATGATTTGGGCAAGTGGCTGGCGTTTGGCTGCAGCTGTTAGTAATGCTGGTGGTTTAGGGTTGATAGGGGCTGGATCGATGTATCCCGATGTTTTAAGAGAACATATTCAGAAATGTAAAAAAGCTACCGTAAAACCCTTCGGGGTTAACGTTCCCTTATTTTATCCCCAGCTAGAGGAAATCATGTCGATTATTATCGAGGAAAAAGTTCCCATTGTTTCTACTTCAGCAGGCAGTCCAAAGCTTTGGACTGCTATTTTAAAAGAAAATAACATCAAGGTTGTACAGGTGGTCAGTTCCGTGAAGTTTGCTTTAAAATCTCAGGAGGCAGGGGTGGACGCCATTGTTGCGGAGGGTTTTGAAGCTGGAGGACATAACGGCAGAGAAGAAACCACAACACTGACATTGATTCCCATGGTTAAAGCAGCGATATCATTACCACTCATTGCGGCGGGTGGAATAGCTACAGGCGGAGCTATGCTGGCTGGGACGGCTCTGGGAGCTGACGGTGTTCAGGTAGGCAGCCGATTTGTGGCATCGGATGAGGCATCATCTCACCCAAACTTTAAAAATGAAGTAATTAAAGCGGTAGAAGGAAGTACTGTGCTAACCTTAAAGGAAATTACCCCGGTCAGGATGCTGAAAAATCCATTTTTTCAAAAGATTGCTGCACTTTATGAAAACGGCGCAGATGCTGAGGAATTAAAATCTACTTTAGGAAGGGGTAGAGCAAAAAAAGGGATGTTTGAAGGAGATTTAGAGGAAGGCGAACTTGAAATAGGACAAATTGCTGGATTGATTAATGAAGTTCTTCCTGCTGCTCAAATTGTGCAGAACCTTATTGAGGAGTATAACCACACCCTAAAAAGAATTAAAGAAATTTAAGCCTGCATTTGAGGTTTAAAAACAATCTCCACCTGATTATTCATGATATCCTCAAAGGTCTCTCTTTTACGAATCAAATGGGCTTGGCCTTGGTACCATAAAACCTCTGCGGGTCGGTAGCGGGAATTGTAATTGCTAGCCATTGAAAAGCAATAGGCTCCGCAATTGCGAAATACAAGTAAATCACCCTCAGTTATCTCAGCAATTTTACGGTTGCTGCCAAAGGTGTCTGTTTCGCATATATAGCCTACCACGGAGTAAAAGCGTTCTTTTCCGCTGGGGTTGGAAAGGTTTTCTATATGGTGGTGAGAACCGTAAAGCATTGGTCGGATCAGGTGATTAAAACCACTATCGACTTGAGCAAAAACGGTTGAGGTAGTTTGTTTAACCACATTAACCTGTGTTATAAAATGCCCCGCTTGGCTTACTAAGAATTTACCTGGCTCAAAAATTAGCTGAAGTTCACTGCCATATTCTAAACAGAATTCAGTGAATCTAGCGGATAACTTTTCGCCCAATTCTTCAATATTAGTTTCAATATCATTGTTGTGATAGGGAACTTTAAAACCACTTCCAAAGTCTAAAAATTCAAGGGCTTTAAAATGCTTGGCCGTATCAAATAAAATTTCAGCAGCATGAAGAAAGACATCTATGTCCAGAATATCACTTCCTGTATGCATGTGGATACCGTTGATGTTCATCGCTGTGTTTTCTACAATACGCAATAAATGAGGAATTTGGTGAATAGAAATCCCAAACTTAGAATCGATATGACCCACCGAAATGTTGTCATTTCCTCCTGCCATGACATGTGGATTTATCCGGATACAAACTGGCGTCTTGGGGTGGCGAGTTCCAAATTGTTCCAATAACGAAAGGTTGTCGATGTTGATCTGAACACCCATTTTGGCAACTTCCTCTATTTCATTTAGGGAAACACCATTGGGGGTGTATATAATGGCTTGTGGCTCAAATCCTGCTGCCAATCCCAAACGCACTTCCTGGATAGATACAGTATCTAAACCCGAATCCAGTTGTCGCATGAATTTTAAAATGGAGATATTTGAAAGCGCTTTAGCGGCATAATTGATTCTTAAATCACTGACTCCTGCAAAAGCATCAATTAATCGCTGGTATTGAGACGCAATCTTCTCACTATCATAAACATATACGGGTTTGCCAAAGTTCTCGGCAATGTCTAATAAATCGTTATTTGTCACTTTATTCCTATTTTATTTTTGTCAAATTTAAAATCAAATCTTCAACCGCAGTACAAAAGCACAAGATGTTATAAAAATTAAACATATTGTTTTAAATGTAACATTATAAAGCAGACTATTTAGGAGGTGATTTACTACTTTTGAATGATTAAAACTTTTATAAATGAATCTTCACGAATATCAGGGAAAAGAAATATTAGCCAGTTATGGTGTCGGTGTGCAGCTCGGAATCGTTGCTAACAACAAAGATGAAGCCGTTTCGGCAGCCAAACAATTAACAGAAGATACAGGAACTTCGTGGCATGTAATCAAAGCGCAAATACATGCTGGAGGACGAGGTAAAGGTGGCGGTGTTAAACTCGCTAAAAACCTTACTGAATTGGAATCGATTGCTGATCAAATTATTGGGATGCAATTGATTACACCCCAGACCCCTCCCGAAGGAAAAAAGGTAAATAAAGTGCTGATTGCTCAAGATGTATATTATCCTGGGGCAACTGAGCCGAAGGAATTTTACTTGTCTGTTTTACTGAATCGTGCTAGTGGGAAGAATATGATCATGTACTCTACAGAGGGAGGGATGGATATTGAAACAGTAGCTGAAAATACTCCTGAACTGATTTTCACAGAAGAAATTGATCCAGCGCACGGATTACAGGGTTTTCAAGCCCGAAACGTTGCCTTTAATTTAGGCTTAAGCGGTGTTGCCTTTAAAGGGATGGTCAAATTTATAACGGCATTATACAACGCCTACGTGGGGTCAGATGCATCGTTATTTGAAATAAATCCCGTTTTAAAAACATCTGACGATAAAATTATAGCAGTAGATGCTAAGGTTACATTGGATGAAAATGCATTATTTCGTCATAAAGATTATGAAGAATTGAGAGATTTATCAGAGGAAAATCCAACTGAAGTAGAGGCGCGAGAGGTAGGACTTAACTATGTTGCTTTGGATGGAAATGTAGGTTGTATGGTTAACGGTGCTGGATTGGCGATGGCTACGATGGATCTGATTAAACAATCTGGCGGTTCTCCGGCTAACTTTCTCGATGTGGGAGGAACAGCAGATGCTGCTCGAGTAGAAACTGCATTTCGTTTGATTCTTAAAGACCCTAAGGTTGAAGCGATATTGGTCAATATTTTTGGCGGAATTGTAAGGTGCGACCGAGTCGCACAGGGGATTGTGGATGCCTACAAGAATATGGGGGATGCAATAAAAGTCCCAATCATTGTCAGACTTCAGGGAACCAATGCCGATATTGCTAAAAAGCTAATTGATGATTCCGGACTCAATGTTTTGTCTGCTACCGCATTTGAAGAAGCTGCTAGAAAGGTAGAAGAGGCACTATAGGCGTCAACTTGACAGCTAATTTTATTAAAAAAACGACATATTGTCATAAATATACAGATGGTATGGGTTTTGAATTAAGCTTTGAAAAGAAAGTTTAATTTAAATCTATACATATGAATTTATTAAAAAGACAAAACCTAGTTTTCACATCCTTATTGGATGATTTACTCTTAAATCAAGATTGGAGTTACCAAGGAACCTCCGTACCAGCTGTCAATATTATTGAAGTTGAAGATCACTACGACATTCAGTTGGCTGTACCCGGAAAGGAAAAAACTGACTTTCAGATCGAAATAGAGGAGGGGGTACTTACCATTGCCTCTGATACAGTTTCTCATGCTGGTGATAAGAAAGAGAGTTATGCGCGAAAGGAGTTTGGATTTAGTTGCTTCAAACGATCCTTTAACATTCCAGAAACCGTGGCTACGGATAAAATTTCCGCAACTTACAAAGAAGGAATTTTAACGGTGAGTTTACCAAAGAAAGATGAGGCTTTGCCACAGCCTAAAAAATTAATTACCATAAAGTAAATTAGTTAGTGAATTGTTTGAGAAAAAGTCTGGTGGTAATTTTCGCCAGGCTTTTTTTATTGTAATTGAGTTTGCAAAGATTTAATCTCATCCCTAAGTCTTGCTGCTTCGATAAAATCTAAATCTTTGGCAGCATTTTCCATGGCCTTTCTAGATTCTCGAATTTTCTTTTCGATTTGCTCTTTTGATAAATAGCGATTCTTTGCTTCGGCTGCTTTTCGCTGATTTAACTCTTCGGCATAGGTAGCAACAGAATTTTTTGAAAGAGCATTGTCTAAAGATTTATTAAGGGCTGTTGGGGTAATTTTATTTTTCAGATTGAAAGCGTGTTGCTTATCTCTCCGATAGCTGGTCTCGTCTATTGTTTTTTGCATGCTTTTAGTAATACTATCGGCATACATTATTGCTTTTCCATTAATATTTCTCGCGGCTCTACCTACTGTTTGAGTAAGGGATCTGTGACTTCTTAAAAAACCTTCTTTATCTGCATCCAAAATGGCGACGAGTGAAACTTCAGGTAAGTCCAAACCTTCTCGTAAAAGGTTAACCCCAACCAATACGTCAAACAGCCCTTTTCTCAGGTCTTGCATTATCTCAACTCGCTCTAAGGTATCGATATCGCTGTGAATATAACGGCACCTAATACTGACCCTTGTAAAATATTTGGTCAATTCCTCAGCCATTCTTTTAGTAAGTGTGGTTACTAAGGTGCGTTCATGTTTTTCGACTCTTTGCTGTATTTCTTCAATGAGATCGTCGATTTGATCGAGACTAGGCCGTATCTCTATTTCAGGGTCCAGCAGTCCAGTGGGACGAATAATTTGTTCGACATAAACACCTTCTGTTTTTTGGAGTTCGTAGTCTGCTGGTGTGGCACTAACATATAACACTTGATTTTGAAGGGTTTCGAACTCTTCAAATTTTAATGGGCGGTTATCCATTGCAGCAGGTAGGCGAAATCCGTAATTCACTAAGTTTTCTTTTCTACTGCGATCTCCTCCGTACATAGCATGAACTTGTGAGATGGTTACATGGCTCTCATCAACCACCATCAGATAATCCTCAGGGAAATAGTCTAACAAGCAAAAAGGACGTGTTCCTGGGTCACGTCCATCTAGATAGCGTGAGTAATTTTCTATACCAGAGCAGTAGCCTAATTCTCGAATCATTTCTAAATCAAATTCAGTGCGTTCTTGTAATCTTTTTGCTTCCAAAAAACTGCCGATGGATTTAAAATAATCTACTTGCTTGACTAAGTCATCTTGAATTGTTGTTATAGCATTTTGAAGAATATCTGGCGAGGTCACGAACATATTTGCAGGAAAAAGTGTAAGCCGATCATACTTTTCTAAAATTCGATTTTCAATTGGGTCAAAAGCTTCAATCTCCTCTATCTCATCACCGAAAAAATGAAGCTTAAAAGCAATGTCAGCATAACCTGGAAAAATATCTACTACGTCACCGTTGACTCTGAAATTTCCGCGATTGAAATCACCTGTGGTTCTTGAGTATAAGCTCTGCACCAGTTGGTGGAGTAATTTCGTTCTGGAAATCACTTGATCTTTTTCAATGGCAATAACATTTTTTTGGAATTCAATGGGATTACCAATGCCATAGAGACAGGATACTGAGGCAACAACCAATACGTCTCTTCTTCCAGACAATAAGGATGAGGTGGTACTCAGTCTTAACTTTTCAATTTCATCGTTTATTGAAAGGTCTTTTTCAATATATAACCCACTGGTTGGAATATACGCCTCGGGTTGATAATAATCGTAATAAGAAACAAAATATTCTACTGCATTATTGGGAAAAAATTGCTTGAATTCAGAATATAACTGGGCAGCAAGTGTTTTGTTGTGAGCTAAAACTAGCGTTGGACGTTGCAATTCCTGTACAGCATTCGCCACCGTAAAGGTCTTTCCGGAACCTGTTACTCCCTGTAAAGTAACATATTTTTCCTCCTCAGAAAAACTAGCTGCGATTTGTCGAATCGCCTCAGGTTGATCCCCAGTTGGAGAGAAATTAGATTCAAGTTTAAATTGCATCTTGCGAAATTAAAGCTTAAATGTTCATTGCACAACATTAAAATAGAATTAAGCCCAAATGACCACAGGTTGGTTATCATTTCAGAATAAGGTGGTATTTTTGGTAAAAGTTAAGCTGTGGAAGAAAAATTAATTTCAAAAAAAAAGCCTTTTTTCCCTATCTCTAATGAGTTGTCACTTTTTTTAAAAAAATACGACCGTTGGATGGATACTTCCATATGTTATGATGATTTACTTCGGTTTTCAGGGGCTGTAACCGTCTATGATAAAAATGATGAAGATACCTTGTGGGTTAGAGTGTATTATTCCGATTCATATAGAAAAGAAATAGATTTTAATTTAAAAACAATATATACTTCGCTTCATTCAGATGGTAATATTTCTTCTTTACCAGACCTGAATATTGACGCCATTGATTATTGCACTTTTGGAAATTCAAAACCTTTTCGTATTAAAATTCGAAATATTCTGAATGATAACTTTACTTATTTCTATGTAAAAAAAACAGATGCCTCGCGAGTTTATGGATTGGAATTTGAGCATATACTTTCCCCTTATAACCTCAACTATATGGTTAACAATGACACCTTGGTGGAGGAGCATATCGCAGGGATTCCTGGTGATGTTTTTATCAAAGATTATTTATCGGATTGTACTTCATCTGAAAAAGCTCAGATTGCAAAGGAATATGTAAAATTCAATGAGCGTTGCATGATTAGGCTGTTGGGTGATATGCGCGCTTATAATTATGTGGTAATTCCAATACATGACTTTGACCATGTAATCTATCGAATTAGAGCTATTGATTTTGATCAACAATGTTTTGAAGGAAAGCTATCGGTTTACCGACCACAGTTTTTTAAAGAAAATTACCCACTTATCAAGGTGGTAAAGGACAAGCTGAATCACGAATCAATTATTCAGTATAAAATTGAGGAACGTTCCATACTTTCACGAAGATTAATCAACTCAGGAAATCGCATTGATTTTTTGATAGCTATAATGAAAAGAGATATTTTATCTACCCCTGAAAATTTGGAGAAACTAAAAAATGAGATTTTTATTTTTACAAAAGATCAGGCTTTTAAAAAAAGCCAATCTATGGGAGAGTTGATGCAGGCTGCTTTTGATTATACTCGAAAAAATTATGAAAATGTAAGTTTAAGTGACTTACTCTAATAGAAGTCGTCGCTGTCATAATCGTCTTCTTCCTCGTTTTCATCTGTAGATAAATCGTCTTCAAACTCACCTGATCCGCTAAATTCCTTATTAGGAGCTGTTTCTGGAACCTCACCATGGGTAAAAATCAAGCTGGGGTAACCTCTCATGGGCTCATTTTCTGCAATTTCAATGAGCTCAACAAAAAATGTCCAAAGGTTCAGGAAGTCGTAAACATAAATCAATCGATTATCGGATTCAGAAATAATTTTATCTAAAGGAATATCATTCATGGGCTTTTCACCTACCCCCATATCTACCAAGGGTAATTCCTCTCCTTGATTCCATTGTTCATCTGAGCGATAAAAAGAAGCCATCTCATTTCCAGCGAAGCCAAATGATTGGGAAATAGCATCATGTAGTTCCTCCAAAGTTGATTGGTCTTCAATCTCAAAATCTCGGATAACATCTTCTTCGGTATCCAAAATGGCTCTCATTCTATAAATCATAAGATTTTTCTTTTGTTATTATTTTCAGTATAAATAAGGATTGCGCCCCAAATAATAGGGCAGCTATAATTAAATGTAGAGGTTGTGAACTGAACGGAAAGTCTAGATAAAACATTAAAATACCTGTAAATATTTCTAAACCGATCAGTCCAAGGATTTGATTGAAAACCCTAAGATTGAGTTTTATTTTACGCATCATCCAAAACAAGGCAAGGTGAACGGCAAGAACAAGCAGGGATAAACTTCGGTGAACATAAAATTTTAGTGGAGCAGGATCTAGCCATTGACTCGCCGCCTCATGCATTTGTAAATCGACAAACTGTCTTACTCGAGTTCCTAATCCGATTTGAAAAAGTGTGAGCGTAACAGCACCTAAAGCTAGTATTTTCATCAACGGACTAGTAGGTATGGGAGTTGTTTTTTTTCGGGTTTTAAAAAGTAAAAAGATTAATCCCAAAACGATCAGTAAAGCCATCACCATATGTATGGTAATGCGGTAGGGTGCCAAATTTGAATCGACCACCGTTTTTCCAAGCCAAGCCTGAAACCCCATTCCCAGTAATATCAAAAATGAAATAACGGTTATAACTTTCTTTTTTTTCCAAAACCAAAATGACAAGACGGTCATCACGAGTACTGCTAATCCCGCCAAAACGCCTAATAGTCTGTTAAGGTACTCGATCCAAGTGTGATAAGCATTGAATAAGGCATAGTCATGTTGAGTGTAAAATTCCCAATTATTTTTATCGTAGTTCGCTCCAGAATTAAAATCAGTTTTTGCAACCCTCAATTCTTCTTCTAAAATAATTACTTGACCCTTGAGGTATTCTTGATTGGGTTTCCAATCTAGCTGAACCCTCTCAGTAGGTGGAATCCAATACCCAAAACACTTGGGCCAGTCGGGACAACCCATTCCGCTTCCAGTCATCCGAACAATTGATCCAGCAGCAATCACTAGATAAACGATGACTAAGCTAACTTTAACCGATTTTATAAAACTATTCTCCATCCGCTACTAATCCAATTTCATTACCTTTTTTTAGCATCAAATTAAATGCCGCTTCGTATTCATTGGGAATCTCTCCCTCTAATATTGCCTCTTTTATGGCTTCTTTTATAAACCCAATTTCTTTGCAGGGTTTTAAATTAAAATATTTCATTATCATTTCACCGGTTACAGGAGGCTGGAAATTTCTGATGCGATCTCTTTCCTCTACTTCCACAATTTTTTGTCTGACAATTTTAAAATTATTGTGATATCGTCTAAACCGATTGGGATTTTTGGTGGTAATGTCTGCCTCACAGAGGGTTATTAAATCCTCCAAAATTTCCCCGGCATCAAATACCAAACGCCGTACCGCGGCATCTGAAACGGTATCTTCTGAAATTACAATAGGTCTTGAACTCATCATCACCAACTTTTGGACGTATTTCATTTTTTCATTCAATGGCATTTTTAAGCGTTTGAAAAGCTTGTAAACCATTTTTGATCCAATGAATTCATGACCATGAAAAGTCCAGCCGATTTTAGGATGGAATTTTTTTGTGGGCGCTTTTCCTATATCGTGGAGTAGTGCTGCCCAGCGTAACCATAAGTTTTCAGTGGTCTTACATATGTTATCTACCACTTCCAAGGTATGGTAAAAGTTGTCTTTATGTGTTTGACCCTCTATCTCCTCGATGCCTTTAAGTTGAATTAATTCAGGTAAAATATTTTTAAGTAATCCTGTTTGCTCTAAAAGTAAAAATCCATCTGAAGGCTTGGGTGTCATTAAGGTTTTGTTGAGTTCTTCAACGATACGTTCTTTAGAAATGATATAAATACGTTCAACATTTTCTTTAATTGCGCTTAGTGACTTATTCTCAATTTTAAAGTTAAGCTGTGAGGCAAAACGAATGGCGCGTAACATCCTTAGTGGGTCATCAGTGTAGGTTATAGTGGGGTCGAGAGGAGTTTTGATGATGCTCTTTTCCAAATCTTCCAAACCGTTAAAAGGATCAATTAATTCACCTTTATTTTTTGGATTTAAACTTACTGCTAAAGCGTTTACGGTAAAGTCTCTTCTGTTTTGATCGTCTTCCAAAGTGCCAGAAATAACTTTTGGGTTGCGACTTTCTCTTGTGTAGGACTCCTTCCTCGCTCCCACAAACTCGAGCGTAATTCCCTCCCATTGAATCATTGCGGTTCCATAGGATTTGAAAACTTGGATGGGTCTAGCACCTGGGAGGGCTTGGTGAACGGCCTTTGCCAATTCTATGCCTGATCCTACTGCCACAACATCAATGTCTTTAGCTTTCCCCCTGCCCAAGAGGTGATCTCTAACAACTCCTCCTACAAGGTAGCTTTCGATATCAGTTCGTTGAACACTTTCTAAGAGTATTTGGAATACCTTTTTTTGAAGAATGTTATCGAAATTTTTATTTAACATACTATGCTCTAATCAAGTTGATCTCACCCGAACGCTCTAATTTGATTATTCTAGAGGGTTGTGCGTTGACTTTATCCTTATCCAAATTAATAATATGATCTACTCCCGAAATAATTTCTTTCGAAATATCAGCATATTTGAGAGGATGAGGCAATCCACTTAGGTTGGCCGAGGTTGAAATCAATGGTTTTCCAAAAGCTGCAATCAATGGTGTACAAAAGTGATGTTTAACAATCCTTATGGCTACTGTATTTTCCTCAGCGATAGCATTTGCGGCTATTCCAACTGGGGACGAATAAATCACCGTAGTAGGTCGTGTTGATTGAATATGCTCTTCAATATCCACTGGTAGGTTAGTGATAAATTGCTTGAGCATTTTTAAGTCCGATACCATGCAGACCATGGCTTTACTATCGGGTCTTCTTTTTAGTTGGTAAACTTTATCAACTGCAGCCGAGTTGGTTGCATCACAAAGAATGCCCCAAATGGTGTCAGTAGGTGATAGTAGTAGTTTTCCACCCTCCAGTAATTTAATGATATCTTCCATTGTCCTTACAAAAATAAGGCTTTCTAATAGCTTCATCAAGATTAAACTTGCATAGAAAATAATTGATGCCAGAATGGAATTAAAATTTTAAGTATTTCTCTTTTTGAAGGGTCAATAATACCCAATAAACTCAACTCTATGAATTTATGAACTCTAAGCCATTGGTGAGCCAATTTCTTAGTTTTTCCTGCAAAATGTTTTTCTATGTAAATATGGGTTGACTTTATTACTTCTGCTTTAGTTAGTATTTTAATTTTTTTATTTTTTCTAGACGATACTCCGTGGGAATGGATGCATTCCCATTCATTAAGTAATACTCTATTTAGATTTTTCTCTGCTGCTCTTTTTGATAAATCAATATCCTCACAGTACATCCAAAACCTTTCGTCCCAACCATCTAACAAATTAAAATGTTCTTGTCGTAATAAAACAAAAGAGCCTGAAATCCATTGAGGAAAAGTAATAGGTTTACTCACCATGGCTTTTTTGGTTTGATCTGGTTGAAAAATCAGTCTACCCAATGATCTCAATAAGCCTAAACTGTTCCAGATATTCGGGAAAATACCATAGGGATGAGTGTTTTTCCCACTTTCGTTCAATTGTTTGATGGTAATTAAATGATAATCAGGGTATTGATTACAATAAGGTATCAGGGTTGTTAAACAATCCTTTGGTAATTTCGTATCAGGATTTAAGAACAATAACCACTGAGTGGAAGCAGCATTTGCTCCTAAATTACAGGCAGAAGCAAAACCAGCGTTGGAGTCATTTTTTATCCAATGAACCCATTTGAATTTTTTAACAAAACTCTCGAGAATTCCGTCGTCAGAAAGGTTATCAACAACGATAACTTTCTTGGCTTTTTCCTTTTGTTCGTATAAACTTATCAAACAGCTTTCCAGCTTTGACCATGAGCGGTAGTTGACAATAATAATACCAATATCAATCATCTCATTGGATGCTCTAAACGGCTACATCATGTTCTCTCAGTGCATTATTCAGAGAAGTTTTTTTATCGGTGCTTTCTTTTCTTTTTCCAATGATTAAAGCACAGGGTACTTGATAGTCACCAGCGGAAAAGGTTTTGGTATAGCTTCCTGGAATTACTACCGAACGCTCTGGGACTTCACCTTTATATTCAATAGGAGTTTTTCCGGAAACATCGATAACCTTAGTTGAGGCGGTAATGACCACGTTAGCTCCTAAAACAGCTTCTTTTCCCACTCTAGCACCTTCTACAATGATGCATCGAGATCCTATAAAAGCGTTGTCTTCGATAATGACAGGAGCGGCTTGAAGGGGCTCTAGAACACCACCAATTCCAACACCACCACTGAGGTGAACATTTTTTCCAATTTGGGCACAACTACCAACGGTTGCCCAAGTATCAACCATAGTACCTGAGTCGACATAGGCCCCGATATTGACATAACTAGGCATTAGAATTACCCCACTGGATATATAAGCTCCATGTCTTGCTACTGCGTGAGGAACTACTCGGATTCCTTTTTCTTTGTACCCTCTTTTTAGTGGCATTTTATCGTGAAACTCCAAAGGACCTGCTTCTGTGGTTTCCATTTTTTGAATTGGAAAATAGAGCACTACGGCTTTTTTTACCCACTCATTAACCTGCCACCCGTTTCCAGTTGGACTGGCAACTCTTAGATTTCCAGTATCTAATTGCTTGATTACCTCTTTGATAGCCTCTTGGGTTTCAGTTTTTTTAAGTAGTGAACGATCCTCCCAAGCTGATTCTATTATGTTCTGCATTTTCAGTTTTTTTCAAAAATACTGAATTCAGTAGTTTTTGACAGCATAATCGTCTTTTCAAAAAAAGTATATTTGTAAATATTATGGGGGTTATAATCGGAATTGATTACGGAAATAAAAGAATCGGACTGGCGCATACCGATCCAAAACAAATTATAGCAAGCGGTTTATGTACTTTAACCCCGAATGAAGTCATCCAATATCTTGAGAATTATCAAAAGCAAACACCCATAGAAAAGTTTGTCGTTGGGCAGCCCAAACAAAGAAACGGAAACTATTCTGATGTAGAGAAGGATATACTGGTCTTTATTAATGATTTGGAAAAGAATTTTGAATCAATTCCTGTGGTTCGTCAGGACGAACGTTTTACCTCAAAAATTGCTTTTAACAGTCTCATCGAAAGTGGTGCAAAAAAAAAGACAAGAAAAAATAAAGCGCTTGTAGATCAAATAAGTGCAACGTTGATCTTGCAATCATTTTTGGAATCTAACTCAAAACCAGTGATATGACTTTACCCATTGTAGCATATGGAGCTAACGTTTTAAAAAATCGAGCAATAAATATTACAGCAGATTACCCAGATTTAAAAATACTTATAAATAATATGTGGGAAACAATGTACAACGCTAACGGTGTCGGACTTGCTGCTCCACAAATCGGAAAATCAATTAGGTTGTTTGTCATTGATGCTTCCCCATTTTCGGAAGATGAGACGCTTTCTGATGAGGATGTTGCTGCATTAAAAGATTTTAAGAAAGTTTTTATTAATCCAGAAATTATTGAAGAGACAGGTGATGAGTGGGATTTCACTGAAGGGTGCTTGAGTATTCCAAATATTAGAGAGGATGTGTCACGAAAAGAAAAAATTACCATTCGCTATTGCAATGAATCTTTCGAGGAGCATACATTAACCCTAAATGGCTTGGCAGCAAGAGTAGTTCAACATGAGTATGATCATATTGAAGGGATATTGTTTACAGACAAATTGAGTCCTTTAAAAAAAAGACTTCTCAAGGGAAAACTGTCTGATATTTCAAAAGGAAAAATCAACCCTGAATATAAAATGCGTTATCCACAAGGAAAGACTAAAAGATGAGTAAGAATATATTAGAAAAGATTATAACTATTTCAGGTAAGCCTGGTTTATATAGGATTTTATCACAAACGAGAACAGGCGTAATAGCAGAATCGCTCTTGGATAAAAAAAGAATTTCGACCAACATGGTGCAACAAATAAATGTGTTGTCAGAAATTCAAGTCTATGGATTGGAAGAGGAAGTTGCTCTGATTGAGATTTTTGAAAAAATTAATCGTTATGAATCCGGAAATAAAACAAGGATAAAGCCCAAATCTGCGAATGAGGAACTGGAGGCTTATTTTTTTGAAGTTTTTCAAGATTATGATGAGGATAGGGTGTACCCAAGTGATATAAAGAAAATTATTCAGTGGTATAACTTGTTGTTAGAGTTAGGGGTTTTAAAATTTGAAGTTGAAACTCCTTCATCGGAAACTTCAAACGAGCAGGAATAAATGAGTTCACGAGCGGACCAATTAAAGGCATTTGAGCGATTACTGGACATCATGGATGAACTTCGAGAGAAGTGTCCATGGGATCGCAAGCAAACTTTTGAAACCCTGAGGCATTTGACGATCGAGGAAACCTACGAGCTTGGCGATGCAATTCTGGAAAAAGATAATGACGAGATAAAAAAGGAATTGGGCGATTTGTTACTCCATATTGTTTTTTATGCAAAAATCGGCTCCGAAAATAAAGCCTTTGATATTGGTGATGTAGCGCATGGTATTTCGGAAAAATTAATTTCCCGCCACCCCCATATCTATGGAGATATCAAAGCAGATGATGCAGACCAAGTTGCTAAAAATTGGGAGTCGATTAAACTCAAAGAAGGGAAAAAAAGTGTGTTGGAAGGCGTTCCCAAAAGTTTACCTGCCTTAGTGAAAGCTTTTAGGATTCAGGAAAAAGCCTCAGGAGTTGGCTTTGATTGGAGTAATACTGAGGGTGTTTTGGATAAGGTAAAGGAGGAGCTTCAGGAGCTAAAAGCAGAAGTTTATCAAAAAAATAGTACTGAGATAGAAGCAGAGTTTGGCGATGTCTTATTTTCTCTAATTAACTATGCACGTTTTTTAGAGATTAACCCTGAGTCTGCACTAGAGCGTACGAATAAAAAGTTTATTAAACGGTTCAATTATATTGAATCGAAAGCCATTGAAAATGGTAAAAGCGTTAACGAACTGTCACTGGATGAAATGGAAGCTTTTTGGCAAGAAGCCAAGTCTCATTAATTGGCTTCTTCATCAAGATTTTCAGGCGCTGAATTTTCGGTTGTACTAATGTTGTTAGATTCTAACGCTCTTTTCATTTTTCGTAATGGGACCAATTGGTCTTTCCAATGCTGTTCTTTTAATTTTAAATCTTCTAATTTTGAACTTACTTCGACCAGCAATGGGTTATCACTGCTTGAATTAGAAAAGTAGTCTAAGTTATTTTCGAGTTGACGTACTTCAGAATTAATTTCCTCGATCTTTTTCTTGATATTTTGAATTTCTCTTGACAACTCATTGTCATCGTCTTTAATAATGAAAAATCGAAGATGATTCTTAGCCTCTTTTTTAATTTCTTCTTCCATTAAAGAACTGTCAATAACCTCTGAAAGTGCCTTGTTGTAATTTTCAATAAATATTTTATTGTTATTACCTGTAAGTGTTCCCAGTTGTTGAAATGCATCCCATTGTTGGTCAGAGAAAATTTTGAATGCCTCAATATCTGTTGGGATTTTAAAATCTTTAATGGATCTAATAAAAGTTTCTTTTTTATTTTGGACCTCTAATTCCTCTTCGCTAATTTTTTGGTAACCAGACTTTATTCGTTCAAAAAATAAATTACAGTTGGAGCGAAATTCCTCCCAAAGTTCATTGGAAAACTTTCTCGGAATGAATCCAATGTTTCTCCAGTCCTTTTGGATATCTTTCATTCGTGTGCTGTAGGATCTCCAATCATCTTTTTCTAGGATATCTTTTACCTCCTGAATCAGCGCTTTTTTAAGATCAATATTTTTTCGCTGCTCTATTTTTTGGGATTTGTAGAACTGATTTTTTTCTCTATTAATTTCTCTGCTTATCTCTCTAAAGCTGTTCCATGTAGCTTTGCTGTATTTTTTTGTCACTTGACCAATCGACTGAAATTCCTCTCTGAGCTTGTTGAAATCATCGATGGTCTTCCTCCATTGATTGTGGTTTTGAGGAGGATTATTTTTAATTTCCTCCATTTTTTTTATAAGCTCGTTCTTTTTAATTAGATTATACTCAAGGATATTATCGTATTCTTTATCAAATTCCTGCCTACGATTGTGTATTGTTTGGCTAGCTTCTTGAAAACGCTTCCAAAGTTCCTCTCTGTGTTCTTTTGCTACTGGCCCTAAATCGTTTTTCCAAAGTCGATGTAGCGTATTTAAGTCACGAGAGGCTTTCAATACATCAGGTGTTCTTGCTAATTTTTCAGCTTCCTCAATAATTTTAATTTTCTCTTCATAATTGTGTTTGAAATCCAAATCACGCAATTCTCGATTCAAGTGAAGGAAATCGTAAAAAATTTCGGTATGATGCTTATATGTTTGCCAAATATTATTGCTTTGTGCTCTTGGAACAGCTCCAGTTTTATGCCAACTGTCCTGTAAATTTCTAAATTTTTTGTAGATGTTATTGATATTCTCATCTACATTGATTAGGTTTTTTAGGCCTTCGATGATTTCTAATTTTCGATCAAGATTAAGTTTCTGAGCTTGCTCTCTTTCTTGAAAATAATTTCTTTTTTTCTTCTTGTAATCTCTTAAAATTTGGTCGAATTCATTTTTATGGCTGGGGCGGAAATAAAAGTCAATTTCATTTCCCCCTTCATTTATAAAATCCTCTTTCTTGGCCTGAATTTCTTTTTTGAATTTTAACTCATACTGGTAGGTGATCTCTTGTATTTCTTTTCCATGATTGTACCAATTATCATGTTTAGTAAGTACTTCTAACTTACTAACGAGCTGAGTTAAATCAAAAACACTGTAATCTGATTTTTTTTCCTCTTTTTCTTCATTTTGGGGTGCAGAGGAATCACTTTTGTCAACTGTTGAAGCTGCTGTTTCCTCAGTTGTTTTTTCTTCTATTTCAGGGGCACCTTCAGGACGAACAGTTGACTCAGGAGCCAACACTTTATCTTTCTCCTGAGGATCGCTGGCTTTTAATTCTTTCTTTGCCATATCAATCAGGTCTTATTAGTTAAACACCAAATTTTTCTAAAATTTACGAAAAAAAAAGGACTGTATCTAGCTATTCCAAATCTCCCAGGATTTTTCTGCTTGATATTCTAGCATTTTTAACCCGTTGGAAATTGTGGCTCCTCTTTTTTTCCCTTCTTTTAAAAATAATGTTTCAAGAGGATTATAAATCAGATCGAATAAAATATGACCTTTATTAATGGCTTGATAGGGGAGATCAGGAGATAATTCTACATTTGGATAAGTCCCTATTGGAGAAGCATTAACAATTAACTGGTATTCATTCAATAACTCAGCATTTACAGCCTGATAATTGAGATGCTTTCCCTGTGGGTTTCTCGATACATATAAGAATTTGATCTTTAGTTTGTCAAGTACGTAGGCAACAGCGGATGATGCACCACCAGTACCTAGTATCAGTGCTTGCTTAGGTAACTTCGCAGTGAGTTCAACCAGTGATTTTTCAAAACCGTAAACATCAGTATTGTGACCACTTATTTTACCATTTTTTTCAAATTTAATGGTATTGACTGCCTGCATTTCACTTGAGGGTTTAGAAAGCCGGTCTAAAAAAGGGATGACTTCTCTTTTGTATGGTGTGGTTACATTAAGTCCAGAAATTTTATCAGTGTTAAAAACTTCGCGCAGGGAGTCGATAGAAGTCAAATCAAAATTTTCGTAAGAACAATTGAGAAGGTTTTCCGCCTTGAATTTTTGACTGAAATAGCCTCGAGAAAAAGAATAATCTATATTCTTTCCGACAAGACCAAAGCGTCTTAAATCATTTTTTTTTGACTCCATATCTTTCTAAAAGTGTTACAATTCCGACACCTAAAATTATGAATAAAGTCAAGAACCAAAAGTTTGTCGATTTTATATTGGGTAAAATATAATCGTAATAGGCTATTATGGGATTACCAATCGAATTGTAAATGATTTCCCCACCTTCACTTTGTTTATAAACTTTGTCTCTCCAAGGCCAAATTACTCCGAGTGACCCACCGATAAAACCAACTATTGTTGCGATAGTAATTTGATGATAATTCTTTAAAACATAGCTTAATATATTCGAAAAAAATATAAGCCCTGCTATGGACCCAATTGTGAAAATAGCAGATAATTGGAGTAATTTCATTCTCGATGAATCCTGTAAAAAACCAAAATTTAGATCAAAGATATCTCCAATAGTATAATAAATGGCATTTACCGCATCTACCAACAACAGTGAGTAATTGCCGAGTAGTAATAAAAGAAACGAGCCCGATAGCCCTGGTAGCGTCATTCCACAAACGCTAATAATTCCACAAAAAAATACAAACAGCGAGCCCTCGTTTTCTGTCAAAGGTTTGGAAAACATAATAAGCAGCCCAATGATCAGACCAATTAAGAAAAAAAGTATGGTCTTTAAATTCCACTTCTCCAATTCGTAATACACAAAATAAAGTGAAGCGATAATCATTCCAAAAAATACGGCGAGAACCTGTGTTTCAAATTGTTCAATCAAGTAATCTAGCACAAGAGATACACTAAAGTAACTAATGATGACCCCAGAAAATAACAAAGTCAAAAACCGACCATTGATATATTTGAAGAATGGAGACCATCCATATTTAAATAGTATTGCAATGGCTTTGAAATTGATTTTATGGAGTGAATAGATCAATTCCTCATAAAACCCGGCCACAAAGGCTACTATTCCACCTGATACTCCTGGAACTTTATTAGCAGCACCCATAGCAATTCCTTTTATTATTAAAATAAAGCTCTTGCTAAATGTGTAGGACTTGGCCATTGTTATTTGTTTTTCTCCTTCTGATTATCCAAAATCCATACCATTCCTGCACCACACAGAAAAAGAACAGAAGCTAAAACCAATTGTGCGTCTTCTGGATAGTTAAAAGGAGATATTGGTCTAAATAATGTTTTTGTTTGACTGCCTATTTCTAACTCAAAAATCTCTTGCCAAGGCCATATCTTGTGAATAGCTCCAACCATAAAGCCAATAAGTACAGCCATGGTTTTGTCATTTTCATTATCCAATAACCATTTTAATATTGAGGAAAACACTCGAAGTCCAATTAGTATGCCTAATCCAAAAATTAATAGTTTGGAATAAGTTGGAATAATTATATCAAAATCAAAACTCCCTAAGCTCTCAACAGCGGTTTTAATTAAATTAACTACGGTTTGATAGGCCCCTAATATCAATAAAATATATGCTCCTGATATTCCCGGTAATATCATTGCTATGATGCCAAAAAAACCACAGAAGAAGAGATAAATCAATCCAATTTCACTGCTATTTGGGGTGATTTGTGTCAGAAGAAAGCTAATTAATGCCCCGATAAGGATCAGTCCCAAGTTCAGGTAACTCCAGTGATTCACTAATCTTCTTAAAACAAATATACTGGTAACTAGAATACCAAGAAAAAAGGACCATAACGCTATCGGGAAGCTACTGATTAAGTAATCAATTAGGAAAGAAAGTGCAAAGACTGCACTTAAAACACCTGCCAAAAGGCTTAGAAGAAAGTTGCCGTTTATTTTTTTCCAAAACTCAACTCTAGTTAAAGTTTTAAAGTTTTTGAGTTTTATTGCATCTATCGACTGGATTAGTTTTTTGTAAACCCCTAAAATAAGTGCGATTGTCCCCCCTGAAATACCGGGCATGAGGTCTGCGCAACCCATAGCTATGCCTTTCAGGTAAATATTGAAATTTTTAGAAATGAAATTTATCAAGTAACTAATTTTAAGGCAATATATAGCGAAAAACTCAAATGGTATTTGAGGGGGTCATCCCCGCGCTAATGAGCTTTTGCCAATTCAGGGAATAATTGACTGAAACCCTCGGGAATTTTAAAATTACT